>VXRC01000019.1 GCA_009838645.1 Gemmatimonadota bacterium
GGCATGGGGTGCAGTCGTTGATAGAGGGTGTTACGCGAATTACCAGATTTGCGAGGGCGCTCGAATGTCCATACTGGTTTACTCAAATAACGTCCGAGACAGACCGGATTGGCGGATGATCGATCGTAGAGTACCTAATGGAGACGACGGTTTAGTTCATCACCCGAAGCTGTTTCGCAGAACAACTCAAGGGCTTCCTTCAAGTTTTCACGGGCTTCGGTCACGCTAGAACCTTGACTGGCGATATCCAGTTCGGGACATAAAGCGACGTAACCATCGCCTTCCCGCTCTATAATCGCCGTCCATAATCTAGCCATCAGGACCTCCACGGTTTAGGATCGGACGTCTCGACTCCATGAGCAGGACAGATCGGTACAGTGACAGTACCAGGCCGACCTGTAGTCTCCTGGATAAAGTTAATGGGGTGTTCGGTGGGTGTCAACGGCGGCCCAAGTTACAGAGTGCCTGGTTCTAATCCGTGGCAATGAGCAGATCACTTCGGTATCTTAGTAGATGGTCTCGTGCTACGTCCTGACTTTAATACTCTTTATGCATGCTGGCGTCAACTCGGCGTTTAAGCTGATCCACGTGGATGGGAAATATGCAAAGACACACCTGCAAGCGCATCACCCCCGCGGAAGTCGCCGCGAAGATTCCCGCCCCGAACGGAGACCGGTTTCACGTCGCCCTGGAGCGCGGCGAGTTGCAGATCGAGCTGTACATCCCCCGGGGTGTGGACGATCAAAAACCCCACAGCCGTGACGAGTGCTACGTGATCGTCGAAGGGCAGGGGAAGTTCGAAATGGGGGGAGAGGTTGTGCCTTTCGAGGCCGGCGATTTCTTTTTCGTGCCGGCGAAGGTTGAGCACCGGTTTCTGGACTTCGGCGAGTCGATGACCACGTGGGTCATCTTCTACGGACCGGAAGGCGGCGAGCAGATCTGAATGCCGGGCCTCGCCGGCACGCGTCAGCCCTCGCCGGCACGCGTCAACCCTCGCCGGCACGCGTCAGGCCTCGCCAATCAAATCACCCATCCCCGCTGTCCCCATCCGCCCGCCCGCGCAGAGACTTGAGCCGTCTCGACAGTTTCTGGATCTCTTCCTCGATCAACCCGATTTCATCCCCCACGCTGATCCGGCCGTCCCGCTCCAGGTGCCTGCGCCTTTCCTCCGACTCCCGGTCGGCCTGGGCTTCGGACATGGAGTTGATGATGACCCCGATGAAGAGGTTCAGCATGATCATGGTGCCGAGCATCACGAAGGAAACGAAGAAGGCGGCGCCGAGGAAGGGCATGGCCCGGGAGGCTTCGCGGAGGTGGGCCTGGGCGAAATCCGCATAGTTGGGGTAGGCGTCGCTGCCGTACATCTGGATATACATCACGTCGGTCCAGTCCTCCAGGGTCACGACCCGGAAGAGGGTCAGCAGCGCCGTCGCCAGGTCCTGGAAGTGCACCGGATCGTTGCCGCGGAAGAGGTAGACGCCCAGCACCGCGTAGACGTAGAACAACACGGCCAGCAGCAGGCCGACGTATCCCAGCGACGTGACCGACTTGAGCAGCGAGTTGACCAGCAACTGCAGTTTCGGCACCGCGGTCACCAGCCGCAGCGCCCGGAGCACCCGGGCCAGGCGCAGCACCGCCGCGTACTGTCCTCCAGCGGGCATCAGGCAGGCCACCACGATGAGAAAATCGAACACGTTCCAGCGGTCGCCGAAGTAACGGTACCAGTGACGGCCGTGGCGCGCCATCTTCAGCACGGCTTCCACGATGAAGAACAGCAGGACCAGCTGGTCGAGCCGGTGCAGCCAGACGCCGTACCGGGCCACCATTTCCCGCGAGGTTTCCAGTCCTACCAGGATGGCGGCCGCCGTGATCACCCCGAGTACGGTGTGCTGAAACGCCTTCGAATCGACCAGTCTACCGATTTGTTCCGTCAATGTCCTACTTCCCCCGGATTTTCGTTCGGGTTCATACAGTTTTGCATTCATTCACCCAATCAGTCCGCACTGTATATACAAAGAGTATACCAGGCAGGGGAAACACAGTGGTGTCTCTACCTCGCACGCAGGATCTGGTAGTAGAAGGTGCCGGTGATTTCCAGGAATGGATGGAGGAAATCGGCGGGAAGCGGCGGGAAGGGGCTGGCCGACTCGATGGCGTTGCGGCTCGAGGCCACGAGGGACTGGTAGGGGATGTCGTTGTCCCGGTAGGACAGGACCTCGAGGTCGCGCAGCGCGCCGTCGGGCATGATCTTGAACCTGATGATGACCCGCCCGCTCACCAGGCCGAGGTTGAAGGCCTCCGGGGCGAACCAGCGCCGCCTCACCCTTTCGCGGAGGATGTACAGGTAAGGCGCGTAATCCCAGGCGTAGGTGCTGAGCGAGAAATCGCCGTAATCCCTGACCGAAGTGTGGCGGTTGTCCGTCCTGGGTACCCGCGGTCCGGTACTCCCGAATCCGAATCCGAAACGCCTGTGCCGTTCGTACGAGGGTTGCCGGGTTTCCTGGGCTAGCTCGTTCAGATCGTCCTGGGGAATGAAGACCGGGGCCTCCGGACCGGTAGGCCGGGGCGCCGAAGCGATAATCTCCCCTTCCATCCCGCCTTCACCGCGGCCTGCCCGTCCGCCCCTGCCCCGGTATTCGGGCCGGATGATCATGTCCGAGGTCCACATCGGCGGGTCTTCCAGTTCCGTGAAGTCCTCGATGCCGCCCTCCCGGGGGGTGAGCGGGACGCCGCCGGCGAAGGGGTCGTGCTGCTGTTCTTCCTCTTCCTCGGAATCCTCCATCGTCCTGATCTCCAGGTCGCCTTCCGAATAGGCCGCTCCCTCGGGCAGCTCCGTGTCCTCCAGCAGGTCTCTCGCGACGGCGTTCTTGTCCGCCACGTCGGCGTCGGGGTCGTCCGGCGGTTCCTCCACGCGGGCCTCTTCCGGCACGTCGACCAGGGTCGGCGGATTCTGCATTTCCATGTAGGCCTGTTCGAGCTGCTCCAGCCGCTCATAGGGCGCGAGGGTGAGCTCGATCATGTTCTTGTCTTCGAGCAGACCGGTGGCCAGGAGTACCATCAGGGAGAGGCTATGGAGCATTCCCGCGACTACGAAGGCGACCAGCAGGTACTTGGCCGTATTGCGGCGAAAGGTTACGGTCCGTCCCAGGAGCCGGGAATGGTGGGCGTATTCTTTCGAGTAAATATCCATGCATGATTCTTATGGGCGGGGAGGATTTACAAATACGTTGTAATGAACGCGGAGAAGGCCGAGGGGTTCCATTAGGTGTAGATACATTGTGTCTACAAGTATCTTCCGGTTACTGCCGGCCTACCTCAAACCCAGGTTTTCCCGGACCTCCGTCATGGTGTCCGATGTCAGCGTCCTTACGCGGTCGGCGCCCGCGGCGAGGGCGTCACGCACGTCGTCGGGCCGGGCGGTCAGGTCTTCGTACTTCTCCTGGATCGGCGACATGGCGGTTTCCATGTTGTCGCCCAGCTTCTTCTTGCAGTCGACGCAGCCGATGCCCGCGCTCCGGCATTCCGTGTCGATGGCCTCCACTTCGTCGGGACTGGAGAAGGACTTGTGCAGCGTGAAGATGTTGCAGATGTCCGGATTGCCGGGGTCCGATCTCCTCAGCCGGTTCGGGTCCGTATAGGCGGTGCTGAGCTTCTTCCTGACCGTATCGCTCCGGTCCTTCATCGCGATGTAGTTGTCCTGACTCTTGCTCATCTTGGACTGGCCGTCCAGGCCGAGGATGCGCGGCGCGGGACTGTAGAGCGTCCTGGCCTCGGGGAACACCGGTCCGTACAGGTGGTTGAACCGCCGGGCGATCTCGCGCGTCAGCTCGAGGTGCTGGGACTGGTCGTCGCCCACGGGCACGCCGTCGGCCTTCACGCCCAGGATGTCCGCCGCCTGGAGCACGGGGTAGGTGAACAGGCCCGCGTTGATGTTCTGCTTGTGCTGGGCGGCCTTGTCCTTGAACTGGGTCATCCGTTCCAGGGCGCCCAGCGCGGTGACCGTACTGAAGATCCAGGCCAGCTCCATGGTCTCGGATACGTGGGACTGCACGAAGAAGGTGCAGCGTTCCGGGTCGAGACCGCAGGCGATGCCCATGGTGGCCGTGTCCAGCACGGCGTCCCGCATGGTCTCCGGGTCGTATTCGATGGTGATGGCGTGGTAGTCCACGACGCAGTAGATGCAGTCGTACTTTGGGATGAGCTTGGCCCAGTTGGCCACGGCGCCCAGGTAGTTCCCGATGTGGATGTCGCCGGTGGGCTGGATGCCGCTGTACAGCCGGGTCGGTTCGCTCGATCCGTTTTCCGAACCATTGCCCGCCGACGCGATGGACTGCGTTCTTTCGTCCAGGTTCATGCCTGATCATGCTCCTTCGCGTGACTGCAGGGACGCAGGGATGCAAGGACCTACCGGCCCCTTCGTTCACGGCGATTTACCGCAAAAAACCGTTGTCTCGAATCCGTATCCGCCCTATCTTTAACTTACTAAAAACAGACGTGTTAAATTGCGGCGGAACCCCCCTTCTGTCAAGCGAAATCATGGTGGGCGTTCCCTAGCCGGCGCGTGCCGTGAAGGCGTTTCCACTGAGATCGATACCGGTGCTCGCCTTCCGTTAAACCGGGTTCTATAGGGGAGCAGGACGTGAGCCGGAACCAGGCCTCCACGCTGGACGAAAAGTACCAATCGCTCCGGGATGATCTGCGCGCCATGGGCAGCGTCCTGGTGGCCTACTCCGCCGGCGTGGACAGCACGCTGCTGCTGAAGGTGGCCTCAGACGTGTTGGAGGACCGCGCCCTGGGCGTAACCGGCGTGTCCGAGTCTCTGCCCGAAGAGGAGAGGAACGAGGCCGCCGAACTGGCCGAATGGATGGGCGCCCGCCACCGCTACGTGGACACGGAGGAAATCCACAACGCGGAGTACATGCAGAACAACCCGCGAAGGTGTTATTTCTGCCGGGATGAACTGTACAACCGCCTCAAGGTAATCGCCCGGGAAGAGGACGCCGCCTTCATCTGCGAAGGCAGCATCGTGGACGACATCAGCGATTTCCGGCCCGGCATGCTGGCCATCCGGGAACACGGCGTGCGCAGCCCGTTGAAGGACGCCGGCTTCACCAAGGCCGACGTCCGCGCATTGTCGGAGAAGCTCGGACTGCCCACTGCGGACAAGCCGTCCCTGGCCTGCCTGTCGTCCCGCTTCCCATACGGCGACCCGATCACGATCGAAGCACTCGAACAGGTCGGCCGGGCCGAAGCCTTCATCCGTAGCCTGGGTCTGCGGCAGTTCCGGGTGCGGCACCACCGAAACATGGCCCGCATCGAGACGGAGCGCGCCGATCTCGCGAAGGTAATCGAGCACCACGACGAGATCGCGGCGTACTTGAAGGAAATCGGCTACGACTACGTCACGCTGGACCTGGAAGGATACCGCACCGGAAGCATGAACGAGGTGCTTAAAAAAGGGAAAGCGGCGTCCGCCGGGACCCCGTGACTCCGAGGCCGGCGCACGCCGGAGCACCGTGATTCCGGGATCTGCGCCCGCCGGAGCGCGCGACCCGAGAAGCGCCTGACACGAAAGGATCGATCATGTCTGACTTCGACCCCGCTGCCTACGGATCCGTTTTCGCGGAACTGCTCAAGACGCCCCGCATCATGGCGCTGGACCCGGGCGAGGAAAACCGTTCGGCGAAAGCGGGCCTGGAAGCCCTGGACCTGGACGAGGCTTTCGCACCGAACCGCATCAGTGACCGGATGATGGCCGAGGGATGCCGATCCGCCCTGTGGCTGTACCACGACTTCCTGGTTACCTCGCACACCATCAGCCAGCAGATCACCACGCCCACGGGAAGCTACTGGCACGGCATCATGCACCGCCGCGAACCGGACTATCCCAACGGGAAGTACTGGTTCGGCCGCGTCGGCGCACACCAAATATAAACACAGCAGAGAGACGACGCGGCGACCAACGCCTACGGAACGGACCATCTGCCCGCCGAGGCGTAGTACCTAATGTAC
>VXRC01000020.1 GCA_009838645.1 Gemmatimonadota bacterium
AGAATGTAATGTCGGACGTGACCGTGACGTGGTCGAGCGGCGACGAGTCCGTGGCAACCGTGGACGACCAGGGACTGGTCACCGCGGTGGGCAATGGCATGGCGGAGATCACGGCCCAGGCCGGCAGCCTGTCTGCCAGTGCGTCGATTACCGTCGCGACTCCCGTAGCGACAAGTATCACGATCGAGCCTTCGTCGCATACCCTGGCGATGATCGGCGCGACGGTACAACTGACGGCAACGGTACGTGATCAGAACGAGAATGTAATGTCGGACGTGACCGTGACGTGGTCGAGCGGCGACGAGTCCGTGGCAACCGTGGACGACCAGGGACTGGTGACGGCGGTGAGCAATGGCATGGCGGAGATCACGGCCCAGGCCGGCGACGTCATGGGGACCGCGGCGATCACCGTAACCGTATTCGAGCCTGTGGCGACCAGCATCCTGGTCGAGCCGGATGCGCACACGCTCGAAGCAATTGATGCGACCGTGCAATTAACTGCCACAGTGCTGGACCAGCGTGAAAACGCCATGATGGACGCGACGGTGACCTGGTCGAGCGGCGACGAGTCCGTGGCGACCGTGGACGCGAACGGCCTGGTCACCGCGGTGGGCAATGGCACGGCGGAGATCACAGCCCAGGCCGGTGATGCCATGGGTAGCGCGGCGATCACCGTCTCCCAGGTTCCGGCGAACATCAGCATCGAGGTCGACGCCGAAGCCACCACGCTGACCGAGATAGGTCAGACCTTGCAGCTCATGGCATCGGTCAGCGACTCGAACGACGTGCCCATTGCCGAACCGGACGTAAAGTGGATGAGCAGTGACGAAGCCGTAGCGACCGTGGCCGAGGACGGATTGGTAGAAGCGGTGGGCGACGGCATGGCCGAAGTCACGGCCACTTCCGGTGAAGTGTCGGACAAGGTGAGCATTACGGTGATGGTGCCGGTTCCTGAGATTGAATACGTCGAGTGGGAAGGTGTGAGGGTCGAGCGCAATAAGTTGATATTCAGTACTTCAACAGGTTTTGAGATTGTACTAGAAGGCTCTGTCTGTTTCACGAAGAACAGTTTAATCGCAATTGTTGCACCCTTTCCCCCCGAGGGCATTATAGACTGGCATAATTCCGTGACTGGAGACACCCTTACCGTCCATTACTCCGTATGGCAGCGAAGCGATGATATGGGCAGTACATGGACGGACATTGAAGCCACACGGGTGATGTATGATGCATGCCCATACGATTCCGAAGTCGCGGGTGAGTATCGACTGGTCGGTGAGATTACGCTCAATGGTGAAAGAAGTCACCGCCGCAGCGAAAACACGTTTACCGTTGATCCCTGATCGACCAGGACGCGTATCAGCGTATCGGAAGTTTTGAATCTTAACAGTTTCCAACATGCAACCTTCAAGGGGATCGGCGGGTCGAAACCGTAGATCCCCTTTTGCATCCCACCGGGAATGCGGTTCCCCCGGTGAGTGCTTACTTTGTGCCACCGTGAGACCCAGGAGTGGGTGTGGCCATGTTCAAAAACCAACTCGTCATCGCGCTTCGGCACCTCTTCGGCAACAAGGGTTACTTCCTCATCAACACGCTGGGTCTTTCGACCGGCATCGCTTGCAGCCTGCTCGTATTCCTCTTCGTGCGCCAGGAGTGGACCTTCGATACCTTCCACGAGAAAGCGGACCGGATTTTCCGTGTGAACGTATCGGGGCAGGGCTTCGACGGTACCCCGTTCCGCACCGCGATTACACCGATTCCGCTTGCGCCGGCGCTGAAACGCCAGTTCCCCGGGGTGGTCGAAACGGTCAGGATCCGGTCGTTCGGTAGTGGATTGGTGGTGCGTGTCGGGGACGACACGTTCAGGGAAGATCGCATGCTCACCTGCGATCCCTCGTTCTTCCTGGTGTTTTCGTTTCCGCTTATCGAAGGAGATCCCGAGACGGTATTCGCCGATTTCAACGCTTTAGTGATCAGTCGGTCCATTGCGGAGAAGTACTTTGGCCAGGAAAGCGCACTGGGCCGGCGCCTCACGATCATGGATGAACCGTTTACCGTGACCGGCGTGACGGAGGAAACCCCGGGAAATTCCAGCATTCAATTCGATTTCCTGCTTCCCTTCGAGCGGACGATTGGCATGGCAGCCTGGCTCGCCGATGCCGTTGACAGCTGGAACTACTCGGTCACGTCCACGTACGCGGAACTGTCGGATCCGCAACAGGCCGATCTGCTCACGGAACAGTTCCCCGATTTCTCACGCGCCCATTTTTCGGGACAGATGTCCAGTGTGCTGGAAATCCAGGCGCTCACGGACACCCACCTGGACCCGGGCGTAGGGAACGGTCTGGGTACCGCCAGCGATCCGAACCGGTCCTACCTGCTGATCAGCATCGCGCTGCTCGTCCTTTTCATAGCGTGCGTCAACTTCATGAACCTGGCCATATGCCGTTCCTCGACCCGCGCGAAGGAGGTCGGTCTCCGCAAGGTGTTCGGCGCGCAGCAGTCGCAGATCGCGGGACAGCACCTGGGAGAATCGCTGGTGCTGAGTTGCTTCGCCCTCGTGCTCGGGGTGATCCTGGCCCATCTCTTCCTGCCCGTCTTCAATTCGCTGGCGGGGAGTTCACTCGTCCTCGACTACCTTTCCAGCGGTTTCACGCTGGCCGCACTCCTGGCGTTCACCTTGCTGGTCGCCCTTGTATCCGGCAGCTACCCGTCCCTGGTCCTTTCCCGGTTCAATCCGGTTGCCATCTTCCAGCGGCGGATCCAGGTCGGCGGGCCGAACCTGCTCATCCGGGGCCTCATGGTCGTGCAGTTCGGGCTGTCCGCGGCGCTCGTCGTCTCCATTCTGGTCATGACGCGGCAGCTGGATTTCGCCCGGACCGGGGACCTCGGTTTCAATGCCGAGAACATCGTCGTGATCGAGAAAGACCAGGGTTCCGGCAGCCTGGATGTTTTCAGGAATCGGGTGATATCCTACGAAGGCGTACTGGACGTGACCGGTGTATCAAACTCCTTCGGTCCGAACCGGGGACTGGCCCAGGCCGCGTACGCCGACACGGCCGGCAACCGGTTGGAAGCGTTCATGTATACCGTGGACTACGACTACGTGAAGACCCTGGAACTGAACCTCGTCTCGGGTCGCGATTTCTCGAGGGAGTTCGGGGGAGACGAATCGGGGTCATGCATCATCAACGAGGCCGCGGCCAGGTCGATGGGATGGGAAGATCCTGTTGGCCGCACGCTGCCGCACGGCGTCACGGTCGTCGGCGTGGTGGAAGACTATCATTACCGGTCCATGCACCACGAGATCGAACCCGTCATACTCACCCTGAATCCCGTGGTATTCGGGGATGAAATGGACCAGATCCGTTATTTCCTGGTGCGCGTCAGCGAGCGGGGCCTGCCCGCCACGCTGGATCTGCTGAGAGAAGTGTGGACCGAAGTGGCGCCGGGATCGCCCTTCGGGTACTTCTTCCTGGATGACGACCTTGCCCGCTTCTACGTGGAAGAGACCAACCTGGCGCGGATCTTCACCTATTCGGCGGTCTTCGCCCTGCTGATCGCCTGCCTGGGTGTATACGGCCTGGTTTCTTTGGAGGTCGTACGACGCACACGGGAGGTCGGCATCCGCAAGGTGATGGGCGCCGCCGTATCGGACATTATGGGCTTGCTGTCGAAACAGTTCGTCTACCTCGTCCTCATCGCGAACGTCCTGGCCTGGCCGGCGGCCTGGTGGCTCATGAATGAATGGCTGGCCGACTTCGCCTACCGCGCCGAACTCGGCGTGGGGCCATTTATCCTGGCAGGTATCGTGGTCCTTGCCATAACCCTGGTCACCGTCAGCCTGCAGACCTTCCGAAGCGCCCTGATCAATCCGGCGGATACCCTGCGGCGCGAGTAGGCGAATTAAGATTGACCACTGAATCGCTTTATTGTAGTTTTTTTAAGATATACCACTCCTTTCGCGTCCAAGCACGCCAACAGTTCTGTTTAAATCATGTCCAGATTCTGCGTACTGCTTGTTGCGGCCCTGGTGTTTTGCGCTTCACAGCGTCCTGCCCAGGCCCTGCTCGCACCCGCGCCCGTACCCGCGTCTGAGCATTCTGTACCTGAGAATCTCCATGATTCTTCCCTGGAAGCGGGCAAGGCGCATTACGAAGCAGAACGGTTCCGGGAAGCGCTGGCGCAGTTTCAGCAGGCGATAGAGGAGGACGGGGGTTCCGCTCCGGCGCACTACTGGCGGGGCATGGCTCACTACAAACTTGCAGCATATCGGAAGGCGGCGAGTTCGTTCAAGCGTACGGTCAAACTGGACGAGAAGTGGGCATCGGGCTACTTGGGGCTGGGCAAGTCCTACCTGCGGATCAAATACCGGATACTGGACGCACGCAACGCCTTGCGCATGGCGGCCAGGCTGGCGCCGACCGACCCGGAAATCCAGTACCACCTGGGCATCGCCCATATGAACCCGCGACTGACCGACCAGATTGTCGGCGGCGCCAGGGACGGACGGTCTTTTTTCCTCAAGGCGACGGTTTTGGATCCTGCCCATCCCGATGCTTTTTACCAGATCGGCCGTTGTTACGAACGGCCCGAATCGCCCGAATTCGACAAGGCGATGGCGGCCTATCTCTCGCAGTTCAAAGTTAATCCTTTTCATAACGACGCACTCGGCCGTTTCGTCTACCTGGCCCTGCTAACCGACTGGTACGGTCTGGCTGTGGAGCTGCTCGAAGGGGCCGAAGACGACCTGGGCGCAGCCGACGACCTGGGCGCAACAGACAACCCGGGAACAGCCGACGACCTGGGCGCATTGGGACCGGCTATAATCGGGGCCCTGCGGAAGCAATTCAGCACGCTTTCCGAAGACGCAAAACCACGGCCCGACGTGTTGCATGAGGTTATTGAGACCTACTTTTCCCTTATAGAACCTGACGAAAAGGAAGTCTACCGGGACCTGGCGCACGTAGCCCCGCCTGACGAACTGGCGTCCTGGCAGGAAGCCGGCGGCAGCGGACGCGATGCGCGCTGGCATGCATTCTGGAACGCCAGGGATTCGAATCCCGCCACGGTGGTGAACGAACGCCTTGTGGAGCATTACCGGCGGGTGATGTACGCCCGGTACCATTACTCGCAGGGTCAGCATCCCTATGACCGCCGCGGCGAAATACACGTCCGCTTCGGAGCACCGGAAGACCGCCGCGGCGACGTCCATATAGCGGATCGAAACGCCTACGGGTCGGCCGCGATTGCCGATGATCCGGCCGTGGACGCTGTCCGGGAGCGGAATAACCGGTACGGTTATCGATTGCGTGTCGACCGGGGCCGCATGACGATCGTCACGCCCGAGGGAATGACTGAAGAAATGTACGAGGCCGGCGGTATACTGGCCGACGGGATCGTCGCATCAACCGGACAACTGGCCATGCAGGATGAGAGAAAGTTGATGGGGCACGGATACGCCACCGAAAGCTGGGTATATGCCCGATACGGCCTGGAGCTGTTCTTCGTCGACCAGTTCGGCGGGGGCAGGTTCGATTACCCATGGGGAAACCTGCTAACGTCCCCGCAGGAGACGGTCCGGCAGGAACTGTACAGTCCCCGGCGGCTCGCCGGGGAACTGATCAAGCGCAGTCCCGAGGAATACCGGCATGACTTTGGCGGAGAGCCGCTCGAGTACGCCTTCGACGCCGTAAGCTTCAGGGCGGACAACGGTGCGACGGAACTGGACCTGTCCTACAGCATACCTGTATGGCAGTTCGGGGATGTTTCGGACGGCAAGGGGAACAGCACCAGGCTGGAGCACCTGGTCACCCTGCGCGATTCGGCCATGAGCCCGAGGTTCAGCCACGCGTTCGGATTCGGTCCCTTCGACCGGCCGAAGCGGCAACTGGCCGAGAGCCACGTGAAAGTCCCGGTGTATACCTTGCCCGAGCGCGTCGTGGCGCCGTCGGGAGATTACACGCTAGCGGTCCAGGTGCGGGACGAAACGTCGCAGAAAATCGGGGTGTATCGAAGGCCGGTCAGGCTGTCGGATTACAGCGGGGAAGAACTGCTCATCAGCGACCTCAAGCTGGCCACCCTGATCACGCCGTCCGGCGTACAGGGCCCCTTCGTGCGCAACGGACTGAACATCACGCCCAATCCGGGACGACTCTACATCCGGGAAAACCCCGTTTATGTCTACTACGAGGTTTACAATCTCAACCTGGACGGGGAGGGGAAGACGGCGTACGAAATCCTCTACGAGATCAGTCCCCGGAACGGTAATGAGCGGCGTGGCTGGTCAGCCCGCGGGCAGGGGGACATGCAGACGGTGATGATGGTTTTCTCCGGAGCAGGATACGCGGCCGAGGACCGGGAGTACACGTCGCTGGATACCTCCAGTTTGCCGGCGGGTGAATACGTGCTCACCGTCACGTTCACCGATTTGAACGCGGGAAGCAGTGTGACCAAATCGGCCAACTTCCTGGTCATGGAACGGTAGGAAAGTTCAAGGAGACCATGACTACACTCCTTTTTGTTGCGACGGCCGCCCGTTTCATTCCGGCTGCAGCGTTGATACTGTTCATTGGCGCGCCGTGCGGCCAGTCGCTTGCCCAGTCCGGTTCGTCCGGGTCGACACCGACAGGCTCACCAGGGACAGGCCCGCTGGAGACTACGCCGGCCGGCCTGTCCCCGCTCGAAGAGGGCAGGCGCCTCTACGGTCTGGGCGCGTACAGCGATGCGCTGTCTCACCTGGAGCAGGCGGTCCTCGATGACGAAAAGGCGGCGCCTGCCCACTACTGGCTGGGGATGGCTCTGTACGCCCTGTCCAGGGACGAGGAAGCGCTCGAGTCCTTCAAGACGGCTGTACGGCGGGACAAGTACTGGGCGCCGGGTCACGTTGGCATGGGACTCGTATACGCGCGCATGCCCCGCCGGAGGCTCGATGCGCGGAAGGCGCTTCGTAAGGCGTTAAGACTCGACCCGGGAAGCGCGGAATACCGGTACATCATGGGGCTGACCTTCATGGACCAGGGCGACAAGGGCTGGCTGATCGGCAGTGACCCGGATGGACGGGACTACTTCCAGCGGGCCGTGGAGTTGGATCCCACGCATCCGGACGCCTGGTTTCAACTGGGACGATGCTACGAGGAACTGAATCTGGCTGACCGCGAAAATCTGGTCAGGGACCGCTACAACGACTACATCCAGGCGTTGAACGCCTATCTGAAACAGTACCAGGTCAATCCGGAACATCCCGAGGCGCTTCGGCGATTCGCGGGAATCTGCCACCGGTTCGAATACTACGAACGGGGCGCGGAGCGGCTGCGGCAGATGGCGGAGGAGATGGAGGGCATCGTGCCGGATGTGATCAGGGCCATGCTCACGCAGTTCGAAGCGTTGACCATGAGCAACGAGCAACAGTACGATCTGCTCCAGCGGTCGCTGGAGACGTACATCAAGACGCTTGACCCGCCGGAACAGGAAGTGTATGCGGATCTGGTCCACGTGGCGCCCCCGGACGTATTGGAAGCCTGGCGATCCTCGGAAGGCGCGGACCGGGAAAAGGTGTGGCGGGACTTCTGGAACGCCCGGGATTCCAATCCGGCCACGGTCGAGAATGAACGCCTGGTCGAACATTACAAGCGGGTGATGTACTCCAGGCTTCTGTATTCCAGTGGACAACATCCCTATGATCGCCGCGGAGAGGTGTATGTCCGTTATGGGGCGCCCGACGACCGCCGCCGTTTCGTGTTCAGCCCCTACCAGGATCCAGACATCAACCACCAACTCACCGGGAATCCCGCCGTGGATGCGATCCGTGAAAGGAACCTGCTTGCGGGTTATCAGTTGAGGCTGCAGGGAGGTCCGGGACAGGGGTTTCTTTTCGGAGGCTACGGCACCGCACCTCCACCCGCCGTGGATTTAATCGCGATGCGGGCGAAAAGGGAACTGAACTACGGTTACACGGTCGAAAGCTGGGTGTACGTAAAACACGATATGGAACTTTTCTTCGTGGATCTGCTGAGTAACGGCAATTTCGACTATCCATTATGGACCGCCGATGCGAACCGGGGTACCATGGTCCGTCAGCACCGGTACCATCCCACTCGGGTTGCCGAGGAACTGATAGAGAAAACTCCCGAGGACTATGCGCACGATTTCGGCGGCGAGTCTCTGGACTATGCCTTCGACGTCACCACCTTCCGGGGGGCAGGCGACTGGACGGTGATGGAACTGGCCTACAGCATTCCGGTCTGGCAGTTCGGCGACGTCACCGACGGCCGGGGGGCCGAATCCTTCCTGAGCAACCAGGCCGCGCTGCGCGACTCGGTCTTCAGCCCTGTGTTCAATCAGAGGTTCCGCTTCGGGCCCATCGAACGGCCGAAGCGTAAGATAAGTTCCGATCAGGCCAGGGTGTCGGCTTACGCACTGGCAGTCGACGTACAGGTGCCTCCGGGCCAATTTACGGCGGCGGTGGAGATGAGAGATGAAGCCTCACGGCGCATCGGCATATACAAGAAACCGGTTACCGTTCCCGACTACGGGGGGCGCCATCTGATGATCAGCGATCTCAAGCTGTCCACGGGCATCACGCCGGCCGACCAGCCCGGACCTTTCGTCAGGCAGGGACTGAACATCTTACCTCATCCCCTGCGCGCCTACGGACGGGGACAGTTGGTTTACGTGTACTACGAAGTATACAACCTGGGCCAGGATGAAGCGGGCAGTACCTCCTACGCGACCCACTTCGAGATCAACCCCGAGGGCATGCCGGATTCACGCGGTCGATTCGGTGGCCAGCCTGGTCGGCCAGGTCAGCCTGGACGGCGTGATGGGCCCGGAGACCAGCAGACCGTCGTCCTGACCTACGAGGGCGAGGGCGATGCGTCCGAGGAAGCAGAATATACGGCGATCGACACCGCGGACCTGACGCCCGGGGTGTACGTGCTCAATGTGACGGTGGAGGACCGGCAAACCGGGGAGCGCGTAACCCGATCGACCAGCTTCATTCTATTGGAGCAGTAGAAAGTCCCGCCGGTCCGTCACTTCAGCCGTTCCGGGTTCAGGCCCCCCAGTTCCGGAACGACGAACCTCCCTTCCCTCCGGATCACTTCCCCGTCGAACTCGATGGTCCCGCCGCCGAATTCCGGCGTCTGGATCATGACCATGTCCCAGTGGACGGCGGACCGGTTGCCGTTGTCGGCCTCCTCGTAGGCCTGACCCGGCGTGAAGTGGAAGGACCCGGCGATCTTCTCGTCGAAGAGGATGTCCAGCATGGGCGCGGTGATGTGGGGGTTGAAGCCGATGGCGAATTCGCCGATGTAGCGCGCCCCCTCGTCCGTGTCGAAGATCTCGTTGAGCTTCTCCGTCCGGTTGCCCGTCGCCTCGATAATCCTGCCTTCCTCAAATCTCAGTTGCACGTCCGTAAACGTCACGCCGTGGTACAGTGTCGGCGTGTTGAACCGGATGACGCCGTTGACCGAGTCGCGCACCGGCGCGGTAAAGCACTCGCCGTCGGGGATGTTGCGGTCGCCCGAGCATCCCACGGTGGGAATGCCGCGGATGCTGAAGGCCAGGTCGGTGCCCGGACCCGTGATCCAGACGCGGTCCGTGCGGTCCATGCGCTCCTTCAGCGGCGCCAGCGCCCGTTCCATCTTCCCGTAATCCAGCGTGCACACGTCGAAGAAGAAATCCTCGAAGGCCTCGGTGCTCATGCCGGCCTGCTGCGCCATGGACGGAGTCGGCCAGCGCAGCACAACCCACCGGGTCTTCGGCACCCGGATTTCGAAGTGCACGGGCTTGAGCCAGCGTTGCTCGTAGAGCCGCATGGCTTCGCCCGGGACGTCCGACATCTCCATCACGTTACGGCTGCCGCGCAGGGCCATGTAGGCCTGCACCCGCTCCATGCGATGGGATTCATGGGCGCCTGCGGCTTCCATGGCGTCCTCGTCCCCGGCGCGGACCAGTTCCCGCATCACGCGCTGGTGCTTGATGGAGACCAGCGGCACGCCGCCCGCCTCCCGGATCGCGCGGATCAGCGAGATCACCATGTCGTCGGGCACGTCGAAGGCCTCGACGAGCACCCGGTCCCCGGCCTTTAATTTCGTCGAATGTCCGGTGAGCACTTTCGCCAGGTCGCCGTATCGTGGGTCGCGCATGGGGTTCTGTCTCCGTTGGATTTCAGTATTGTGATCTTATAGTTGGATCGGCCTTTCACGCGGTCACTCGGGAAATCGCCGGGCATGCTCAGATCGCGTCCGCATGCGCTGGTCCTCCGCCCGCACCAGCCCGTGTCCGCGCCCGCCGCCCACGCCTGCGTTTCACACCTCGATCCGCCCCGGTTTCACGTCCACCGCGCCCGACGCCGATATCCTGACCAGCATGGCGTCTTCGGGTTCGAAGGCCAGGTACACCGTCCGCTCCCTGCCGTTGACGTGGAGAACCACCTCTCGCTCGACCCGATCCGTAGAACGCCAGCCCTCGTAAGCCATGGGGTACCGGATCCGCTTCGTGTCGGGATGGGCGAAGAATACATGGTAGTCGCCGTCGACCTCCCGGCACCAGAACTCCGGCGCGTCCCGGCCGCTCACGAGGGGAGGATGGCGTAGCGCGGCGACCGGATCCGCCGTGACCGAGGGCTGGCTCATCAGTTCCGTCAGGCGATCCCCGTAATCCGCTGGCGGACGGTGGCCCGGTGCGGCGATCCGGCGCGGAACGCAGATCCGGGCGCCCTCCCGGGCGAGGCGAAGCAGGGCCGAAAGGCCGTCGCCGTCCAGCCACTCCGCGTCCACGTAGATCATGGAAAACGCAGCCTCGCCGTACCGGACGCGCCTGTCCTCCACAACCGCCTCCTCCAGAAAAGGCGTCGAGATCCACAGGGGGTGATAACCGAGAAGGCCGGCCGGCCGTTCAACGGTCTGCAGTTCCCAGTAGTAGTTGGCGGCCGGACCGCGCCGCTCCTCGGGCAGCAGGTGGCGCATCCAGTGGTCTTCCAGCGGAAGGTATACCGCCACGTCCGTGCAGGTCCTGCCCTGCTTGACGAAATCGGCGGCCTCCGCCAGATAGGCGTTAAAGGCCGGAAGCTGGCCGGCGAACCCGCTGTCCGGACCGACGTGCGTGGTCGCGTAGAAGGTGTTGGACCCGCCCGGCGCATTGTAGGGCATGCCGTGCCAGACGATGTGGTTGACGCCGTTGGCGAACACCGCGTCCGCCATGAGCTTCAGGTCCTCCACCTTCTCCTCGCCGTGATGGGGCGACGGCGCGGGCCACGGCTCGTAGCCGTAGATGCAGGTGAAGGTCTCGCAGGTCACGACGGGCCGCGCACCCAGGGCCGCCGCCGAACCCGGGATGGCCGAGAAGAAGGTCTCGAACAGCAGGGCCTCGGATTCAGGGACGTCCGCGAGCGCGAAGGCGGCCAGCAGGTCGGCCGGCGCTCCGTGACACTGCACGCGGCTCACGGAACCGAGACGGCGGCAGATTTCGGCATAGGGCCTGAAGAAGCCCTCGATCGCCGCGTCCGACAGGAGCTTCCGGTAGTCGTAACGCACATCGGGATGCTCGTCGATCGATGCCTTGAAGGGTTCCAGGTCGTACCCGAATCGGTCCCGGAAGACCGGATCCAGGTGCGCGCTCCAGAGCCCCTCCGGGTACACCTCCCACGAATCGGAGAACAGCGCCGAGGTGGTGCCCCGCAGGGCCGGTTCCAACGCGCCGCCGACGTGGCCGGCGTACCGCTCCAGCGCGTCCGGATCCAGGTGGTTCAGGATCCGGCCCCGGCCGTAGTAGGACAGCTCCCACGACTTCTCCAGCCGCTGGTCCGAAGGCCCGCCGAATACCTGTCCCCCGTCCTCCTCCGGTACGATCGACCCGCCGAAGGGCCATGAGGTGCTGAAGGTGAAGTCGCATCCGATACCCAGCCGGTCCGCCTCCGCCTTGGCGCCGGCGACCAGGCCGGACCACGCCTCGCTCAGCCAGCGGGGTCCTTCCCCGGCCCCGGGCTGCGGATACATGAAAGCGATCTCCACCCCGCCGAACCCCTGGTCCCACACCCATTTAAGCTGAGACCTGACGTCTTCTTCCCGGATGTCGTCGTGGAACCACCACCAGCGCGTGTAGGGACGGGAGTCCGAAAAGGGGCGGTAGGTCCTGGTCAGTTCGTTCGACATGACGGCCCTTTCGCCATGACGGCTCTTTCGCCATGACGGCTTTGATCACTGGTCGTTTCGCCTTGCATAATCTATACCGGAATCCCGCTGGGAACACTATATTATGCGGAGCCCGGACACACCGTGTTCCGTTCATTTCCGGAGGACCCATGCAGACCATTGATTTCGCGCGTTCAACCTTTACTTTCCGGGTGGATTCCGAGAAGAAGCCGCCGAAGACCGTGACCCGGAAGGTGCCGTACTCCCTGAACAACGCCCGCATACCCATCGAGGCCGCCCTGACCGTGGCCGCGAAGGACGGTGGATTCCGGGAAGAGTACGTCCTGGGGGTGAGTTGCAAGACCGAACAGGTCGGTGTGGAACGGGATATCTGGCACATCCCCAACGCGGACTTCAAGCCCATCTTCTCGTCGGACACCTTCATGGCCATCAAGACCTACGAAGTGGCCGACCGGGGCGCCACGCTCTACCCGCCTACGCTGGGCGAGCAGCCCGAACGGCAGGTCGTCGCCATCGAGGAGACCTTCGAAGACGTCCGAATCGACCTGTCCCGCGTCGAAGGCCGCGTCCTGGAGACGCCGCGGGCCATCGTGGAGGCCGTCCTCGATAACGTCCCCCTGAACGCCCGGACGACCATCGGGAACGACCGGTACGCTGCGGTGCTCGAATACCCGGTCAAGACGATCAATGCCAACGAGCGGGACTGGATCTACCAGCCGGACACGGGTCCGGTGCTGCTGCCGGACCTGTCCCACGACCCGGAAGACATGATGAAAGGGATCGAACTGGCCTTTGCCGCGTTCAATACACCGGACTGGGTGGAGTTCATAGTCCGGGTTCCCACTCCGGTCGCAGAAGGCGTCAACGTGTACCACTATGCGGAACCCGTCCGGATGGACTGTGTTAACGAAGTGGTGGTGCCGCGGCACTGAGCGCGCTGCCTGTACTGAGCGCGCTGAATACGCTGCGTAGTCTGAACGCGTTGGGCACATCAAGCATACTGGGAGAAGGTCGGCGTCATGCGGTTTTCGCTGAACTGTTTTCTCACATGGTTGTGTGGTGCAGGCATCCTGTTTTCGCTCACCGTGTCGACGGTTGCGTTAACACCGGGCACGGCGTTCGCACCAGGAACGGCGCACGCACAGGGTACGCGGGGCAATTTGACCGGCAGCGCGGGAAGTCCCGGTGCGGAAGAGGCCGAGGAAGAGGATCCCGTGCAGCGCGTGCTGCGGGAACGCGTCGACGATTACGGCCAGACGGTGGGCGTCGTCGCCGGGATCATTCGCGGCATCAACCGGTACGTCTATGCCCACGGCACGCTCAACCGCGGCACGATCCGGCGCGTGAGCGGCATGACGGTCTTCGAGATCGGGCAGCTCAGCAGCCTGTACACGACGGCCATGCTGTCCCTCATGGTCCAGCGGGGCGACGTGAGCCTGACCGACGAGGTGTCCGCCTATCTCCCGGAGACGGTGAACGTACCGGCCGCGCGCGCAGGAAACCCCATCCTGATCGAGCACCTCGCCACCCATACCTCCGGACTGCCCCGCCTGCCGGACAACCTGGTTTCTTCAGCACCGGATGATCCGCTGAAGGGGTACTCGGTGGAGTTGATGTACGCTTTCCTCGACCGGTACGCGGAGGCGCAGCGCGAAGGGCTCGAGATCCCGTTCGATTTCGAAGAACCGGACAGCAGATTTTCGGATGGCGAAGGTCCCCAAGATCGGGACGGCGTAGATCCGGTTGGCGAAGGTCCTCTGGCTCGTGAAGGCGAAGACCGTTCGGATACGCCGGGCCGTGTTGATCCGGAGGGCCGCTACGAAATGGAAGGCCGCTACGGGGCGGACGATCCTTTCGAGTTGGAAGACCGGTACGCCTATTCCGATCTCGGCATGGGGCTTCTGGGACACGTACTCGAGCGCGCGGCCGATCAGTCCTATGACGACCTGGTCCGGGAGTTGCTCGGCAATCCCCTCAAGCTGGCCAACACGGCCAACGCGCCTACGCCGTCCATGCAGACGTACCTGGCGACAGGACACGACGACGGCCGCCGGCCCGTGCCCGCCTGGTCCGACACGACCCTCGTGGGCGGCACGGGGCTGCGGTCCAATCTCCTGGACATGATGACCCTGGTGTCGGCCAGCATGGGAATCATCTACGCCCTGCCGGAAGACTTCACCGAAGACGATTCGACCCGCTATCACGCATCCTTCGACAGCCTCATCGTGGCCCGGAATCCCACGGACGAGGAGGGCGTCCGGACCGCCCTGGGCTGGAAGGTGCGCCAGGACGGGCGAGGCCGCGACATCCACTGGCTCACCGGCCGGACCAACGGGTTCTACGCCTTCGCCGCCTTCCTCAAGGAATGGCGAAAGGGTGTCGTGGTGCTGTCCAACAGCTCGGCCAGCGTCGAGGACATCGGGTTCCACCTCTTAAGTGCCCGAAACCCCCTGGCGCCGCCCCCGAGGAATGTAGTGCAAATGACCGAGACCGCCTACGTGGCCTGCACGGGCACCTATGCCTTCTCCCCCGAATTCACCGTCGACATCACCTTCAGCGACGGCAAGCTCTATGGCCAGCCGCCCGGCCAGCCCCGGAGCGAACTGATCCTCGAATCGTCCGGGGACTTCTACCTGGAAGACGAGGACGCCCGGATTACCTTCGTCCCGGACGAAGAGGGAAACGTCGACCACTTCCTCTTTCTCCAGGACGGACAGACTCACCGGGCTGAAAGGGTGAGGTAGGATTTGAATCGCCGCCATACCCCGCACAATACGACATGAGAGGCGCGATCATGATGCAAAGATGGCTTGGCGTACTGGCGATGGTACTCGTGACGGCGGTAGCGATGGCAATGGCGGTGGCCGCGTGCGGCAACGATGATCCGACGGGGCCTGATCCGGCGCCGATGGCGGAACCGAAACCCATCGTGCTTGGGACGGCCGTTGCGGAGACCGGTCGCCTCAGCACGCCCGGATCGGAGGTCAGCCGCGGATACAGACTAGCCGTTGAAATGCTGAATGAGATGGGCGGCATCGGCGGGCGGGAGGTGCAGTTGGTGATTCACGACGATGGAAGCGACGCGGACGCGAGCGTTCGCCTTTACCAGGAGATGATCGCATCGGATTCCATCACCGCTTTTCTGGGCCCATACGGCAGCGGGATCACCGAACCCGTAATCAACGTGACGGAATCGGCCGGGATCCCGCTCGTCTCTTCGGCAGCAGCGGCTCCCGTGATCTGGGAGAATCGAGGTCGGCAGTGGAGCGTGCAGATGTCGAATCCGGGCCCGACTTATCTCGAGGGTTCCGTGGAACTGGCTGCGCAGGCCGGTGCGCGCACGGTGGCGCTGGTGTGGGAGGATACGGCCTTTCCCACGGCGGTGGCCCAGGGTATTCGCGATGCGGCTCGGACCTGGGAACTCGACCTCGTGATGGAGCAAGCCTACGCGGCGGGAAGCGCGGACCACGAGGCACTGGCGGCCATGGCCCGGGATGCGGGCGCCGATCTGTTCATCGGTGGAGGGTATTCTGACGACGCGATCGCGTTCGCGAAAGCCGTGGCCGTTGTGGATTACAAGCCGCTCCTGACATCCCTCCTCCTGGCGAGCGGAGCATCCTTCATAGGCGAGGTGGGCGCGGCCGGGCGATGCGTCATCGGCAACGCTGCCTGGGATCCATCGATCCGTACGGAAGGGTACATCGCCACGAACGAGACATTCGTACGACGCTACGAAGCGGCCTACAACAAAATGCCGGACTACCAGGCCGCATCGGGTTTCGGCGCCGTCGAACTCCTCGCGGAGGGCATCAACCGGGCCGCTACGCCCACAGGGGGAATCGACCGCGCGTCCATACGCGACTTTTTGTTTGCGACCTCCAAACAGACCGTACTTGGACCCTTTGGCGTCTATCCGCTGGGCGACGCCCAGGCCGGCGCTCAGCGCGATCTGAAGGGCATACAGGTCCAGTGGCAGGACGACGGGGCGGGCGGCCTGGTCAGTCGCATCGTACATCCGCCGGAGGTCAGTCAGGCGTCTTTGTGCTTCGCGCGCTGAATTCATCGTTTACCAGGAATCGCCAACCAGACTGGGGAGCATCTACAATGCCTGCTTATGTCATCTCCATGATGTCCGTCCATGACCCCGAGACCTACCGGAAGTACACCGACCGGACCCCAACCATCGTCAAGAAGCACGGGGGCAGGTTCCTGACACGGGGCGAGGAAATCGCCTGTGTCGAGGGCAAGAACTACGACGGGCGGATGGTGATCCTGGAGTTTCCAAGCAGGGCGCATGCAGAGGCGTGGTACAACGATCCGGCGTACCAGGAGGCGATGAAGTTTCGCCAGGCCGCTTCGACGATGAACTATCTGCTGATTCAGGAAGGTGGCGAGAATACCCGGGATCCGGACCCGAAGTTGTGACGGGGACCGTCATAACCACTAAGTGTTAGAATAGGAAAGCCTAACTATGCTTGAGAGATTCACTGGCCAGGATGGACGAACCTTCGTGATTGATGCGCTAAGGGATCAGTCTGTCACAAGCGGGGATGCCAGACTCGCTGAGACTGTCTGCAACCATGCAGAGGTCGTGGGATTCTCTCAAGGGTCTACCATAATTAAAGAGTCAGCACCAGACAACGACATCTACTTCATTTTGGCCGGCGTGGTCTCGATCCGAGTAGGTGGCAGAGAGATCGCGGTTAGGACAGCGGGACAGCACATCGGTGAGATGGCAGTGGTGGATCCTGGACAGCCACGGTCCGCATCAGCGGTCGCTGATGGTGAGGTAGTTGTCGCCCGAGTTTCTGCAAGGACTTTCATAAACCTGGCAGAAGCCAATGCGCGACTATGGCGGAACATCGCTCGTACATTGGCCGAACGTCTTAGGCAGCGAAACCGATTCGTCTCATCAATGAATCCACGGCCCGTCTTATTCGTTGGCTGTTCAACAGAGTCGCTCCCGGTCGCTCAAGCTATCCAATCGGCTCTCGCCCACGACCCAATTGAAGTCAAAGTCTGGACCGATGACATCTTCGAGGCATCCGACTTCCCAATCCTATCATTGGAGCGCGAGTTGTCTATAGTCGATTTTGCCGTCCTTCTCCTGTCTCCTGACGATACGGTGATCAGCCGTGAAACCACCAGTGACGCGCCGAGGGACAACATAGTGTTCGAACTGGGACTCTTCATGGGAGCCTTGGGACATTCGCGCACGTTCCTGGTCTATCCATATAGCATCGACATTAAGATTCCAACGGACCTCGCAGGAATCACACCCTTGACATACGAGCAAAGGCCACAGTGCGAGCTTCCATCTGCGATTGCTCCAATGTGTATCCAACTGAGAAACCGAATACTGAAGGTCGGTCCGCGCTGAAGCTGGTTAAAGGAGTAGAGAGTATGGGACTTGGTGACGACCTCAATTCAGAAGTGAGAAAGATCCTCCAAGAGACCTGGAGCAAACGCACTGGCCAGGTTATTCCAGAAGCAGATGACCTGAAACTCGGTAATGATGCGGTTATTCTAGATGGCACGGTACTATATGCAGATCTTGACGATTCTACCAGGTTGGTAGACACGAAGAAGCCGTTCTTCGCGGCAGAGATTTACAAATGCTACTTGGTATGCGCTGCCAGGATTATCCGCTCAGAGGGTGGAGAAATCACATCCTACGACGGTGATCGCGTAATGGCGGTCTTTATCGGTAATTCAAAGAATAGTAGTGCTGCACGCACAGCTCTCAAAATCAACTATGCCGTGAAAAACATCGTCAATCCTGCAATAAAAAAACAATATCCCAAGACTAACTATTCGGTTAAACATGTAGTAGGAATCGACACCAGCGAACTCTTTGTGGCACGAACGGGTATCCGGGGAGCTAATGACCTCGTGTGGGTTGGCCGAGCGGCCAACTATGCTGCCAAATTATCTGCGCGGTCTGGGCCACCTACACAGATAACCAGTGACGTATACGACATGCTTCATAAGAACTCAAAGTTCGGCCAGAATGGAAAGAACATGTGGACTTCAACAACAGCTCCAGAAATCGGGAATAAGAGGATATATACTTCAACCTGGTGGTGGAGTGTGTAGTCGCTCGACCAGCGAAAGCACGGAGTAATCGAACTACAGTATCGGCGTGCGCAGATCAACTATGATCTTATAAAGTATGCTTTCAGGAATTGTTCCTCGTAGTTCCTACTTCCGGCGATCTTCCAGCACTAGCGTGATAGCTTTGTCCAGATTATCGAGGGCCTCATCTACGGTCCGACCCTGACCGTTTGCTCCGGGTATTTCATCACAATATGCGATGTACCAACCGTCGTCCCACTCGATAATCGCCTTAAACTCGTTTTTCATCGTACACTGATTCTGCTGAGTCGTTCGGGGTGTCTTACTCCATTTGTAAAGCACGGGTTGTTTGTGTCAGGCCGTCCTGAGTTTTTGAGTCCTTTGCACTGCTTACTGGTTGTTTTGCCGCCACTGATCAATCGTCTAAATCCAAGAAACCAAATTGTCCACCCCGTAGTATAGTTTCCCGGGCTTCTTCGGCGGTCCTACGTACGTTTTCGTCTTCGTTATTAAGACCTGCCTTCAAAATGGCCTTAGTGTCGTCAGGAGGGACGTATATCAAACCTTCTGTCGGCATGTTTTGGATCAACTTAGCGAAACAAAAGACAACTTTCGCGGTATGTTCCGGAATCATCTTTCGTAGCGCCATTATATGAAGAGAAGCGTAACGTGGTTCACCAATCTTAGTATCCAATATACCAGGAACATTTAGAATCTTTGTATAGGCGTCCAATCTCCAATCGGCTTCCAAACACTCGGACTTCATCCAGAATGTGTATTCACGAAGTTCCTTCGGTTCACCGGTTTTAAGTCTCCAATCAAAGAAGGCGGATATCTTCTGCCACAGCGTTTCGTCAACTTGCCGCTTACCTGTACTATTCAGTTGACGACCTACGTAGTCGAACAAAATCGCCCACCGTTCTCGTTCGCCGTTCAATCGTTGGTAGAAACGCTCCAGTAAACTACCGCATCCCGAAAGCGGAAACACTCCTCGTACATAGAAAACAAACAGATGTTCACCTAGAACGTCAATTGCCTCCCGACCGGGATGACTCTGTTTTTTAAGATCATCCATATGGTCCAGAGCAAATTTGTAGTCATCATGAATAACCTCGAAGATTGGCATGTAGGGGTTATTCCATATGAGTAAACTTCCAAAACCTGCAAGCCAGACGGGCATGTTGTCCCTAGGAAAGAATTTAGGCTTGTGATTTTCAGCCCATGGCTTGGAAAGGTGATGAAGGTGTGGAAAGTATCTACCAAGTAGAGCGTATTCCGGTATAGTCAGAGGGCATCGCGCGTCGTGTTTAAATCGTTGTTCTAGAATTAAAGTGATCTCACTGACATCGGTCTCGGTGTTATACCTGCGCACCCAAAGGCCGAAATCGACAAGATGTTCCAAAGCACGACCTCTTGTCGTGTTTATTGCGTACGTAAACGGATCGTCAGGATTTCGCAACACGGTCTGGTCACGATCAAGACTGTAGTCAAACTGAGTGCAGAGAATCTCAAGCAAACTGGCAAGCGCCACCCTGTTAGAAATCGGAACGTTGTTTTCCTCTTTGAGACACATCCCAACTAAGTCTCCAACAGCCCGTCTGGAAGAACGCCAACTTACATCTTCCCCTAATCTATCGTGGTAACGAATAGTTGCCTCGCGATCTTCATCGAGATGGGATAAAACCCATTTGCAGAAGTCAAACCATCGGTTGAGTTGATCAAAGTTTCCCGCTTCCACTCGCGTTTGCATGGCCTGTATCATGTATTCTACATAGATCGGCCGATTTATAAGATCGCAGTTTTGCTCTAACCAGAATGAAAGCCTATTATCATCCGGGATGATCGACTTGATGAATACGGACTGAAACGCACCGGCCAATGCCGGGATGTTTACCTTGATCAACCAGTTGTCTTTGTCCGAATGTTCATCCTGCCATGCGTTGATGTACTCGAGTATTTCCTCGTCTGAGTAAGTGGATAGTTCTTCGGAGGTTTTTGGACTTCGATAAGAAAAAAAACCGCCTGTTGGTACTCGGACGGACAAATAGGTATCATCAGAAACTTCGTCCGCATCGTCATCACTGGCGAGTGATTGGTAATAACTGGCGTAATCACCAAAAAGTACTGAAGCAAATGGCCTGAGCTGCAATCGATGGTACTCGCGTTTCCATTGTTCGAAATCCCTTTCACTAAACTGATCGCCAAACCATTCACGATACGTCGCCAGTTCAGGTCCCTTAACGATCAAATCAAAAATCCGGATTCGGTCACTTTCCTTGAGAAAGGCGGCTCCATAATGTTCGCAGGCAGTCCTAATCATCCTTTGAAATTCATAGGGATACCTAGATCCTTCCGCATAATCGTTGTAGCCAAGGATCAATTCCTGAACCCAAGGTTTTGTCTGTTCATTCGGATACAAAGTGTAAAGGTGTTGACGGAGCCGCACGAATATTTGCCAGCGTTGGTTTCTTAGAACACGATCTAAGGACGCGATTGTTGCTCTAGATAACTGGGCAAAGACTTCCTTACAGGCATATGTTAATGTGTTTACGAGTGTTTCCTTGGATTCTGCGTTTTCTCGTCGTTGCTCTTCAAGTTTTGGGCACCATACTTCCGATGAATCATAGCTTATACTTTGTTCGATCTCGTCCTGATGCTTTCCTAGGCGAATCAAGTTCGCTGTCGCATCTATGAGCATACGGGCGACCTTGAAGGGTTCTTTCAATACCAGCGGGCGAACTCCTTTTTCCATGACTTGCTGATAGTTCCAATCGTCTAAAAGCGGGGCAGTTTCAAGCATCGTATCCATTGATACAGATACATCATCCTGACTGTACTCCGCTTTCCGCTGGTATTTGTCCTCAGCTTGGGGATCGGGCTGAAACTGAATAAGTACATCTGTAAGATCCAAGGCAGCTTGCGTCTGATCCTCGGTAGTCCAATGGGCTAATATCTCAGCGAATCTGTGTGGTATGAGATAGCGACTCAGGCTGGCGTACTCCAGAATCTTAGGCTGTAGGCTGACGGCTTGGCCACCATCAAGTGACAGTGCGATTTCCAGAACATATTCATAGATTCTTGGGTTATCGACTTTCGGGAGTTCCAATACGATATCTATGACATCATCTGGTACGTGCTGGCATATCTTTTGAAGATAGAAAAGTTCGGGCCAAGATGGATATTGAACAGTACCGTCAGGGAGAACGATTTTACTGGGGGGATTTTGAAAGTAGTCGTTTTTGAGACGACTTAACCAATCTGGATCGCTACAGTTTAAAAAAAAGTAGGTGTAGTTTGTACCGTGAGTTCGCAGTAACATTATCACACGGTCAATTTCAATCTGTGTAACGGAACTGCCCCTTCCTAGTACCTCCTTGAGTACGGTGAGGTCCTCAGTGACTATAGGGCTAGACAGATCTACAGGTTCGATTTTGGATGTGTCTGGTTTGAATTCAGGCTCAAATGCTCTAATGTAATCGGCCAATTTAGAATAGTGGTTTATATATGGTCTTGGTTGACATGCCTCTTTAAACACTTGATCTGCTGTCACGATGGCTATGCTCGCACCATGCTGATGGTGGTATTGATCCAAAGCACTCAGTATTAATGCATCGGGAAATTCCTTTTGTTTTTTACCCGAAGCAAACGGCGGTTTGACCGCAAAGTACCAATTTACAACCTCTTCTAAGCTCCCCACGAGGGGCAGCATTTCAACAATAAAGTGTTCCTTGAAAACCTCCCATTGTTGTTGCAGTTCGGCAAGGCATTGCTCCTCCAGTTCTTCTCCTGACGGGAGATCCTCAAATCCAAGAGAACTGACAGGGTGTATTTTGACAGCGTTTTCGAACGTCTTTCGCGCTTCACTTGCTCTTTCTCTGTATTTTCTCGCAAGTTCCCTTTCCATCATTGCAGGAATCAATAATCTCAGTCCTCCTTTTACAAAGGTCTCATTGAGGATTCTGAAATGCGTAGTGTCCAGGTTAAGGTCGTTCCTGCAAAACACTTCTGTATCAATGTACAGATTCGTAGGAGGGTGTCGCATACCAGGTTTACATTTATTGAGGGGATTGCAGGAACGTTTGTAGACTACGATTTGAGAAGGTGGACATCATCAGAATCTACGTCTGTGAACATTACCGCCCCATGCGGTACTTGATGTCATAATTTACGATGAAATCCAACTCTTCGTCTGTAAATCCGTAGTGTTCAGCAAGCACCCGGTCGATTTCGTCAACGATAGGTTTCGACGGCTTCTGATTGAACTCGTCGTAGATGACTTTTCCAGTTGTTTGGTACAGAGTTTCCTTGCGCGTCTTGTGTTTATTGAAGTTTGCCATTAGTCGGTCAGTTAGGTTGGCGAGGCGAGCTTTCATGTCCACCGTCATTCGATCAAGCCCAAGCGGAAAATACTCGATTTCTCGTAGATTCAGGTGTCTACAGTCTGACAGTATCAAGAACCACCAGTAGAAAAGCGAACTGTTAAGTGCCGCCACTGTCGCAGCAGCATCCGGTTTTTTATCTAAAACCAGCTTCTTAACCTGCGTAGAAATTTGCTCTCCGTCTCGTTCGTTCCAGAAATATGGAGCGTAATCCATCGCACGGATCCAGTATTGAGGGGCGTTATGGAAATAAACCAGACCAGATCCGTGTTGAAGTAGTCGGTTACCAAGCTTCTCGTGGTCTGAAATACGGTGGATTATCTTTGAACCTAACACTTGTCCAATTTTTGGAATTGACCCTTCAACGATGCTCAGATATTCCCCTATGGAAGTCAGTGCCAGAGAATGAAATAACTGCACCCGTGCAATTGATCTCCAGCGTGAATAGGAAGTGGAATACGTACGCTTGTTATTGGTTTTTTCCTTATGCGAAAGTATGATCGTGACTCGTATATGTTGCAATCCATCGAACAACTTGGCTGGACGGTCATCAAAATGGGAGAACCAAAGACCGACACTATCGTCGTGGAGTTTGGTTTGGACGGGTATCATCCTTTGAGTACAGGAAACCGATAGTTGTACGATCATTCCCATACGACCGCCTGAAGGTAGTGTGGCATATGAGCGCTCTAGTACATATGAATATAAGTTACCGCAGGATTCCGTAGAGTATCCTATTACGGTGTAGTCCGCTTTAACGTTGCTGTATTCCACATACGGTGGATTCCCAACTATCACGTCAAACCCACCACTCTGCATTATCCCGAAGAACTCGACGAACCAGTGAAAGGGCTGATGGCTTTCTCTCCACTGTTCGTAAGCCAACGAGTCGTCGGTTTTTATGCCGTATTCGCCTGCCAGATAGCTATCTAATTCCACTCGAAGTTCGTCCAAACATCCCCGAAGGACAGCTTTCGCGTTGGCAACGCCACCCGCATCAATTTCGTGCTGTGTCTGCATGCTTTTGAACTGTCGAAAAGCCTGATCGGCGTTTCCGGCTCGCGCTTCGATCTTGGGAAGTTCCGACAATTTGAACAGATCGCCGCCAAGTGCTCGTTCCACCTCGGCCAGCGACGCAAAGCCGACTAAGGTATTACCCCCTCGAACGTTGAAGTCGATATCAGGCAACGGCTCGATCTGATCGTAACTTTCCAGTTGGGCGACGAGTTTAAGGAAGAGCCGCAGCTTGCAGATTTCTACGGCTTCTTCCATGATGTCCACGCCATAGAGATTGTTGATGATGATGGACTTGAGGATGAAGTAGATTTCGTTGTCGTGACTGGCCACCTCGTCGCGCACATTGCGGAAGTCTTTGAGGCTCTCCGGGTGATGTTTCCGTTTCGAGACGTACTGGTCTTCAAGGAACTGTTGCATCGCGTCCAAACAGGCGGAATATACGGGCTCCAGGATATTTAGGGCGGCAAACAGGAAGGCTCCGGACCCGCAGGTCGGATCGAGGACCGATATGCTGGTGACGGCCTTCCAGAATGCGCGGACCAACTCCGGCCCTTCGCTTTTGCTGATCACGTCCTGCGCAAATTGCTCTATGTTTAGATTGTAGGTGATAAGGTCGTTTATGGCAGTGACTTCGCCGCTCGCGAGTTTGGCGTAGATTTCTTCGTAACGCTCGCGACGGGCGACATGCTCGCGCCAGGTCTCAGTTAGAAGTGCGTATTCGGCAGGGGCAGCCTCGTTCCAGTTGTCCCGTTTGGTCACGTCTTGCAGGCCAGCGGCAATATCCGGTGGCAATGAACGTTTCTCAACTAACGGCTTACCGTCATGGACGTCATACGTGATACCGTGACGCACCGAGTCGTAGAAGTACTTGTCAGGATCGTCTTGTAGCAATCGCCAGACACCGCCACCGGACGTAAAAGCGATGGGGCAGTGTTTCTTCGCTTCGTCGAAGAGATAGGGCAGTATGGTATTGCGGCTGATGTACCCGGTAATGTCCTCCTTGGTGTAGTAGGCGCCCATCTGCTTCTGGTTGATGTATTTCTCGAAGATGTAACCGAGCACATCGGGGTTGATCTCGTTGTCATTGCGCAGAATTCGGTCGTCAAGGTGCCACTGGTAGGCGTCGAAGAAATCAAATATGCACTCGAAGGCTTCATCGGGGATTTCGATCTGCGGGTTGTCTCGTTCCAGGTCATGCACATCGAAGAGACCGCCGTTGAGATATGGGACGTTGCCGATCAGCGCCGTAAGTTCCGCTGACCGATCCGCTTCGGGTCGGCCAAGGCCTTCATGGAAGAGACGCATGAGAAACAGTCGATAGAAGCCGTGGAATTTGCCCTCCCCTTCTGCTTCTTGTACCGCGTTTAGTTTGTTTCGGAGATAGTCTATGTCGCTGTCGAGGAACCCGCGCTTCTGGATGAAGTAGATGAACATCATCCGGTTCAGCATGATCGAGGCGTACCACTCGCGGTCGGCCATTTCCAGGATGCCTTCGATGAATCCCAGAAAGGCCTGGTGTTCGGTCTTGAATCGATCGTAGAACCTTTTGGTGACCCTCTCCACGTCAAATGCAGCACGAACACGGCCGGATACGTCGACAATGGACAGATCTTCTTCCTCTTCAATGCTGACAACCAGACGCTCCAATTTCTGTATCAATGCTTCGCCCGATTGTTCTTGACTGTAGAAATGCGATCGAGGGCGGTCTGGTCGCCCCGGCTCACGTTTCACCCACTGCCAGTGTTGCGACGAACGGTCGTGAGGCGTGTAGACGATGATATGTTCGCGTACGGCTTTGGTGACCGATTTCTCAATCTTCTGACGGGTGGGATAGTCCGGGAAGTCGCCATCTGATTGTGCCACTTGCTGATACGCGACCATTCCGCGCTTATGCGCTATGGCATCGAGACGATAAGCACGATCACCTACCGTTACCTCGAGGTTCTCTCCACCGTGATCCCAGCCTAGATCCTCAATGAAGAGTGGCTGTAGGTCGAAATCTTCCAGACGTTCTCGAACCTGTTCTTTGTTAATTGGAGTAGGCATTTGTATTTCCAGATGAGTATGCTGCTTGTTGATCTGAGCCGATTTTAGTAAGGAACCCGTACTAGAAAACATTCAGGATTTACTAATCTACTGCGACTAAGGTTATAGTGTTATCGAGATACAAACGATCTTTGAAACATAAAATGTTTTTGACAACGAAAGAATCAATCCGTATTTTCTGACTAGTATAACTCACTTACTTTAATTCACATTAAATGAGAAATAACGATGATAAATACTAGTACCGATGACAAACGATCAAACCCAATTGGAAGATTAAGGCTTTCAACGGTATTGCAAGACGCGAACGAAGTCATCGAAACCGACGATGTAGTCAAGACGCTATCTGTAACACGAATCGAAGCCTCGAAGCTATTATCCAGATGGGCCGGTCAAGGTTGGTTGCGACGAGTAGGGCGTGGGACTTACATACCCGTTCCTTTGGATTTACTTGGCAGTCGCTATGTTTTGGACGATCACTGGGTACTAGTGCCATCACTTTACGGATCATCCTACATTGGTGGATGGACCGCTGCGGAGTACTGGGACCTGACGGAACAACTGTTTAATGACACAGTCGTGATGACGTCGAATCCGGTTAGACAAAAGCAGCAGATCCGACATGGAGCAAGGTTCCTGGTGTTTCATGTTCACAAGCGCAAGGTGTTCGGCACTAAGACGGTTTGGCGAGGAAGCACAAGAGTGACCCTCTCGGACATTCACCGAACCATTATCGACATGTTGCATAATCCAAAGCTAGGTGGTGGCATACAACATGTGTCGGATTGCCTGGATGAATACTTGAAGAAGCCGGAACGAAGTGATGAATCGTTGATGGCATTTGCAGAGAAACTTGGTAATGGAGCAGTACTGAAGCGCTTGGGCTTCTTGATAGAACGGCTGTCCGGTCCATCAAAGCTCACGAAATGGTGTAAAGAGCATATGACCACGGGTAACGCAAGGATTGATTCCGCACTTAAATGTACGCGCTTAGTAACTAAATGGCGGTTGTGGGTTCCACCGGGTTGGTAATAGGATAAACATTAATGATCGATAGAAGAGAGATTCTCGGCGCCGCGGAGATATCTAAAGTCCGTCCCCAAATCACCGAAAAAGACTACGTCTTGGGGTGGGTACTGTGGGGTATATTCGGAAACGAGGAACTCGCTGGAAACTGGGTGTTTAAGGGCGGAACTTGCCTAAAGAAGTGTTTCTTCGAGACCTATCGTTTCTCAGAAGATCTAGACTTTACAATAATGGATCCATCACATTTGAACGCCAAATTTCTCGAATCAGCATTCACCGAGGCATGCGAAAGGATCCACGAAGAAACAGGGATTGCACTGCCAGCTGAATTCAGGCAATTCGAAATCTATGAAAACCAACGTGGTGAGAATGCCTGTCAGGGGCGTGTCGGATATCGAGGACCTGTATCGCCTCATGGGAACAACGCACCGAGGATCAAACTCGATCTAATATCAGACGAACGTATCGCCTTACCTCCGATTCAGACCCGTATATTTCATCCATTCAGTGACGATCCTGAAAACGGAATCGTTGTGCAGTGTTATGCCTATGAGGAGGTCTTTGCCGAAAAAGTACGTGCCCTGGGTGAGAGAACCCGGCCGCGGGACTTATACGATGTAATCAACCTATACCGAAATGAGGGTATTCGTCCTTCAGCGAGAGTGCTACTCGATGTGCTACGTTCCAAATGCGAATTCAAGGGAATCGACGTACCAACTTTGGATATGCTGGAGCCGTTCAGACCGGAGCTGGAGGGCGCATGGGAGTCAATGTTGGGACATCAATTACCGGCACTACTCCCAGTGCAACACTTTTGGGATCAACTCGAAGAGTTCTTTCTCTGGTTGTTCGGTAAGCTAATACCTGAAAGACCTGCTCCATACACGGGTGAGGAAGGGGAGGAATTGATTCGGGACAGGTATATCGTTAATGCAGTTCCAAGGAGGGCGCGAGCACATCTCGAGGTTATTCGATTTGCTGCCGCCAATCGGATATGTGCTGAATTGCGTTACCAGGGTAGGACACGAAAAATCGAACCGTATTCGTTGCGACGATCCAGGGTGGGCAATGTTATACTTCACGCGCATAACGTAGACAAGAACGCCCACAGGAGTTACAGGATTGATCGGATTGAAGATGCTCGATTGACCAGTACGGCCTTCGTGCCGCGGCACGAAATTGAGTTGACGCCTACCGGGCCTTACAAGATTAAACCTTCAGCAAAACGCTGGGGATCAAGATGGTAACGGCATTGGGTTGATATGGAATACTGAGGGGATTTATCGAGACCACTGGTGCTTGAACTCTGGACATCTGATTAGTCTTCCGAAATCAACCCCATCGAGCAGATGATCCTTGGCTCCAGTTCTTCGTCATCTTCCTGCACGATACAGAGTCGGCCCTCGTCTCTGAGCGCAATTACCAGTTCGGCCAGGATTTCATCTGAAATTCCACTACGTAGTTGTCTGTTTAACGTATCCACCGCAGCTTGTCGTAAGGGATGGCGATAGATTTCATCAATCGTTTTGTGTAAAGCGTCAGATTCGAACAAAGTGCCCTGAACGCTGTCGGCGTAGCTCTTAAGCCTTTCATAGGTTCTAAACCTCGCGCCTGACGGCCGACCCAACTGCCCGCCAACGCGTTTTTCCGACCTTCGTATATGTTTCGCCGCCTGCGTCACGAGTTCGTGGTGTGTATCGTGACGAACCATCGCCGGCGTATTCGGATCGCATTCGGCGGAACGAAGAATCTCGAACTGACTCTCCGAGATACTCTCACCGTTCCTGTTTACCCACGTCAGGGCGTCGTTCCCTTGACCAGTCCGCATATGAACGAGCACCCCATCCGGTCGTTTCGGGCGTACACTGTAGGATTTTGATGAATGAACACCCGAGGGAAGATCCTCGATGGTTTTCTTGAGCGACGAATCTGCATCGGTTGCATTACGCCAAATTTGATAAGCATACGAAGAAAGGTCGACATCCGATTCGTCGTCATCGTCGAGAATACCGGATTTCTCATTGTAAAGGTCGAACACCGTTTTCGTATCCTCATCCTCGAAGAATGCCTCGTCTGTTCCTACGACCTCGGCATTCTCCTTCAGACGTGTACGCACCCGCGCTCTAAGGCGTATCAAGCGCTCCACACCCTCGACTGGAAGGAATGAATAACACAGGATTTCTGCTGCCTTCTGGCCAATACGGTCTACTCGGCCTGCCCGTTGAATCAACCGTATGATAGCCCACGGTAGATCATAGTTTACCACGATGGCGCAGTCCTGCAGATTCTGTCCTTCACTGAGCACATCGGTGGAGACAAGGACCCGTATCTCGCCGTGGTCGGTCGCATACTGTTGTTTCTCGTTGCAAATCGGGCTGAAACGCCACGCCAGCGCGGTGGGATCTACTGAATCGCCTGTGACCGGGGAAGACTCAGAAACGCCGCGGACCTTGAGCTGGTTGTCCAGGTATTGCACCGTATCAGCAAATTGTGAAAAAACAACGACCTTCTGATTTTTGTGTTTCTCCTTCAGAACCTTCTCCAGCGCATCCAGTTTTGCATCCTGCGTCGGTTGCCATGGTCCGGATCTTTCGATGAGACTCGTCAGTGTTTTAGTGTCAGATGTGAGTACTTTTTTTAGCCCCGTGACGAATAGCTGTGACGGCAACCACCGAAACCGGTTCTTGAACCGACCGGAGTAAAGCTGGTAGATCTCGGCTGCTCTTGCTCTAAAATCCTCTTCGACCTTAAGACCGGTCTCGCTACTCGGGGCCTCGTTTTCATCTTCTTCGTCCATATCGAAGATGCTGCCTGTCGCCGAATCCGAATCTTCGTCGTAGGACTGTGTGTCCAGGATTCCAGTATCCGTCGTACCAATCGGTAACGGCAGTCCTTGTTCGATGGCGTGAAGAAACACATAGTTGCGCAGAACATGACGTTCGACCGACAGCATGAAGGAATGGCCACTACTCTCGAGACGTTTGAACAGGTTGGTTCGGCAAAATCCCATGAGTCTCTTGCCAGCCCGTGACAGATCCTCGATGATCTTCTTTTCTTCCTGCGAAGGTGCTACGGCCGGTTCCTCCGCAACGTAGTTTCCTAGACCATAGCGAGGAAGTTCCAGGCTGTTGATAGCATCGACCACATCGTCCGAAAATAACCGGGCATACTGGTCGTCTATCTCGAACTCGACCGTCTTGGGTATACGCGTTGGGAAATAAGACCGACTTCCGTCCTCGAAGGTAAGGTACTTCCGGTCATCGTTCTCGTCAGTGGCAGCGTAGTTGTCCTGGATGAAACTGCGCGTTCTTCGTACTAGGTACAGCCGCATCAGTTCGCGCCAATCGTCCGCGAAGTCGGACTGTTCAAAAGCGGCCAGTGATCGGGCAGGAGCTTGATGATGGCGTATAAACTCTGTTTCGCCCATTTCGCGAAGCATGCGCTCCGGTGCTATCCCAAGATCTTCATGCTCCGGAACGAAGAGTCGTAGCTGGTTGGACAGATCGACGTACGTCTTATTGTACGGGGTTGCCGACAGCAGGATACACTTACTCTCGTTTTCACTGATGTATTCCCGAATAGCCCTGTAGCGCCTACCTTCGCGATTCCTGAGATTGTGACTTTCATCGATGATTACTACACGATACCGGCGCATCCCGGGCAGTTCGTTTATGGCACGACTGATCGATAACACCCGCGCGCGCATCCGAAATTGCTCCCGGTAATCTTTCCACATGGCCACCAGATTCTTGGGACAAATGATTAAGGTTTCGAGATTGTGATCGTCCTCGAAAATGCGCGCCAGCGCCGTGGCCATGAGCGTCTTGCCCAATCCAACAACGTCTCCAATGATAACACCGCCGCGCTTATTCAAATGATGCGCAGCGATCTTCACCGCTGCCGTTTGAAATTCCAGCAGCTTGTTTCCAAAATCGCGGGGAATGCGGAATTCGGCGAGCCCCGCCCTGGCTTCCTGCGAAAGGTGGTAAGCCATCTTTAGGTAGATTTGGTAGGGCGGTATCAGTTCTTCCCTTGCCCAGCTTGCCTCGATGATCTCAACAAGCTCTTTGGATATATCGATGCACCAGCGATCATCCCAGCGTGCTTCGAACCACTGAGCTAGTTTCTCGCAGGCATCGTGTTCCATAACATCGACGTTTAGTTCTCCCTGTTTGGAGAGACCGGACAGAGTGAGATTACTGCTTCCCAGGTACCCGACGATCGGGTTTATAGGATCAGGACGAAACAACAGGTAGAGTTTTGCGTGCAGCGTGTGTCTGAGGAACAACTTAACGACGACTTTCTTTTCTTTTATCTGTTTGGCAAGCCTTCGTAGTCCCTGTTCATCCGCGTTGCTTGGTGCCCCCGTTGCCAACTGATCTTTGAACTCTTCAGCTAGCTGTTTCTTTAGTTGAATTACCTTCCGGTTATCCAGGGCAGATCGGCTTTCGACCAGGCTGCTTGCCGCCCGGAATTCATCGTGGGGTAGTTGGTGCATTCCCACCAGCAATCGGCAGCAGTGGCCTTCTCCACCACTCCATTTCTCCACGTATTGGTCGATGGATCTCCAGCCACGCAAGTTAAGGTATCCCACGCAGAAGTCTGCACTGTCAGACAACTTCATGGTTTGTGCAAGTGCCGGCAGAAGGGACTTTTCTATGTTATCGAAAATCTGTGGCATGTAGGCGTTCCCGAAGAACTGCTAAAGGCGATTCCCAACAGTCAAATTGGCCATATTTTGTTCAGCAGTCTGAGAGGATTAACACATCAGTCTCTAAGCGACGGGTCATAAGGTTGCTCGCGGAAGACATGGATATCGAGCGGTTCATAATCGCCCCTGATTTTGTCCTTCAATGTCCCCAGACTGGAGTAGTCGATTTTCCTTGGTGGCCTGAGGATGAACCCATCCGGCCCCTCTACGATTTCGATCCGGTCGCCGGGACCCACACCGAGGGCGTCCAGAACACTTGTCGGTAAGGTAACCTGTCCTGCAGGATCGATCTTAATCAACATATCGAAACTCTAACCGTTAGCTCGACCACGCTGTACGTTCTCGACCGGGATTCCTCATATGATATAGATCCGCCGGGAAACACGTAGATGCACTAGTCGGAGAAGCCTTACGAAACCTAGTACTCCCACCCGCACAACCCCGGCACGGGCAGGCGCAGGGTCCGGTCCAGCGCGGACAGCAGTTCAGGGGGACCGTCCAGGTCGTCGGTGACGGCCAGGCCGGTGGCGGGACGGACGCCGAGCCAGAGGCGGGTGAAGGCGCCCACCGAGGCGGTCAGCGTGGGCAGGGCGGGGTCGGCGCCGAGTCCGGCGCTTGATTCCGGACCGAGCGAAATCACGTACTCGCCGCTTATCCCGCGCCACGGCGCATCCGTATCCAGGTGCTTCTCGATCGGGTCGCGCAGCGCCAGGTTGAACCGCGCCGGCGGTCCGTCCAGATGGGTCTTGGCCATGCAGGCTTCCAGGTCGCAGATCCGGGCCTGCCAGTATCCATCACCCCGGATCAGGGTGTTGAATGATCCCTTTTCGGAGACCATCCTGGCCCGGAAGGGCTGTTTGATCAGGTCCTGAAGCTGCACGTCAGGGGGTTCGACCATCTGGAAGAGCCGGATCTGGTCGCCGAGGGATCTCATGAGCGCGAGCAGTTCCAGGAACTGGTCGTGGTCCTGGTAGGCCATCATGTAGATATAGCTGGGACCGTGTTCTTCATGGTCGCTGGCCCAGAAGAAATGGGTCAGCTCGCCGCCGGGGCCATCGCAATACCCCAGGAGGAAGGATTTCTCCGCATGATTCAGCTCGACCTGCAACAATTCCGCGGGATATAACCTGCAGCCGCCGTGCGTCAGCCTCCGGTTTATCATGGCGGCATGGATCATCTCCCAGTCGTCGGCTTTCAGGCGCCTGGGCACACGGAACGGACGGTCTACCGTGAGGTCGGCGGGATCGAAGCGTACCCTGTGGCCGTAGGGACCCGTGCCGAACCCCATCAGGTCGTAGAATCCCTGTTCGAACATGGTCAGCGTGCAGATCTCCACGCCGTTCGCCGCGTCCTGGGCGATGCGGTGCGCGGTTACCCGCTGGGCCAGGCGCTGTTTCCGGGCGATCCGGCTGGTCGTCACCCCCACGATGGCGGACATGGTGAGGTCTTCGTCCAGGTAACGGAACGTGCCGTCGGCCGACGAAGCCTGGCATTCGGCTTCACCGTTCACTTCAGCCACATCGGTCCGGGCTTTCTCCATGAACTGAGGCGCCCACTTGGCCTGTTCATCGCTGGTGATCCAGTGGACTTCCCGCCAGACCCGGATGATCGCGTCCTGGTCGCGTTTCGGGTCATAGGCCCTGATGATCGCCATTCCTTTTTCCTTCTACTCCTCGCCCCGGGCTACTCCTCGCCCCGGGCTACTCCTCGCCCCGCAGCATCCGGTGCAGGGTCTCGTTGTCCGGCGCGTCCTTGAAGACGTTCCACTCGAGGTAGTAGCCTTCCGGATCGTAGGCGACAAAGGCGCGGTAGCGGTCCGTTTCCTCGACCTTCTCCGAACGCATCTCAAAGGAACCATGGCTACTGACGTAGGCGTACCAGTCGTCGATGCGGTCCGTCCAGAAGGACATGGTGACGGCCTTCGTCTCCGTGAAGTTGTGCATGCCGCGTGTTTCGTCCACGAGGCCCATGTAGCCCGAGGGCGATATGCGGTAGATCTTGGTCCATCCCTGGTCCACGATCAGATCGAAGCCCATGACCTCTTCGTAGAACGCCTGGATCGCGGGCATGTCCTTGTAGTAGAACCACACCACGGTCGCCTTGAAACCCAGTCCCGGAGGCACGTTTGACGCCCCTTCGGCGGGATAGATGGTCTCGGTCTCGTTCAGCACCGGGATCAGCATCTCGTTCTCGGCGTGTTCGTTGAACCGCTCGAACTCCAGAAGATAGCCCTCGGGGTCGATGGCCACGAATCCGTGGTGGGGGCGTCCCTCGACCGGGTTGTACGGGAAGCGCATCTCCACGTCCTGGTCCTTCATGTAGTCCCACCACTCGTCGAGCTGGTCCGTGATGAGGGCGATGGCGACGGTCTTGGGATCGCTGGCGCTGTGCATGCCCATCTCTTCGTCGACGAGGGTGATGAAGGAACTCGGCCCCACGCGGAGGATCTTGGCGAACCCGTAGTCGGCCGCCACGGCGAAGCCCAGGGTCCGGGTGTAGAACGTCGTCGCCGCTTCCACGTCGGCGTAATACAGGAAAACGTTGCTGGCCGTCATGCCGTATTCGTTCATCGGATTCACGGGTGCGGACTCCTCTTCGGGCGGCGCGGGTGCTTCGGACGGTTCGGGCTCTGCGGACTGTCCGCACGCCACGGTTACGAGCGCCGCGCAGGCCAGCGCGGCAGTGAACTGGCGGATCATGATTCCTCCTTGCCGGGGATTACGGATCGGCCGGAAACTTGCAGTTGTAATGACAAACGCCGCAGGTGATGGTCAGGTCCTGCAGCGCCGAGTCGGCCTCGATGGCGGAACCGGTCTCCGCGGCGGCAATGAGCGTCTCGGCGCGTATCTGGAAGTCGGAGGCGTAGAACCCGTACCTGGAGGAGTCGTACCGCGGCGGCATCGTCGACACTTCCTCCATGATCTCCTTGAGATGGGTCACGTCGGACCCGATCGTCCCCAGCGAACCTTCTTCGACCGCCCTGGCGATGCCTTCGCAGAGCCGGGCGATCTCTCTCATATGCTCCTGGCGGGCCTCCATATTGGGATCGGGCGCTTCGATCTCGGCCGGTTCCGCTCCGTGGTCCTGGCTTTCACCGCCGTCTTCGCCGCCGCAACCCGCCACGGCCCATCCCGCGATCAGGAAGCAGGCCAGGGCGGAAGTCACGATCCGATTGAAAGGACGTTTCATGGGTGTTCCTCTTCTGGAGAAAGGGAGTTTCCTGGACGATTCCCGCCGGGGCGATTCCCGCCGGGAACACGCATATATTGACGATGGAACAGGCCAAAAGATCGTTCATTTAACGCACGGTCATCGCGCGGTATTGAAGACCTGCGCTCAATCGAAATTCAGGCTGAATACCACCCCAATCTGATCTCTGGCAATCATCGGTCTCATGGTCATAACCTGCTGATTGCGCTCGTTTATTCTAACGGCCGAAACTGGCGCATCGACCATGGACCACACGATGAAACCCAATGTCAAACCTATTCCTACATTACCCATACTATCGTTGTCTTTCCGATCGATATGCTTGAAGGATATCGAGTGCGTGAAGTTGTCTTCTCTTGAGAAGAAATACATGCCGATTCCTGTGGCAGCACCGACGAACATTGCGGAACCCTTGCTGTACTGTTGGTTATAGAACTGCCCGCTGCCCGTTATAGCAGTCGACAACAGAAACGCTATCCAGGGGTTCTTTTCGGTTACCCGCTCCTTTGGAGGAGTATAGAAATTTTCAGGCGATGTGATTTGGCCGTTATTAAGCATCATCACCTCTGTCTGTTGGGCATAGACCGGTGAGATGACCGCGGCAATCAATACAAATCCAAGAATGCGATACATGTGATCTTCCTCCATGGTGGGATTCAACAACAAGGTAGGAGAGTTGGCGATAAGGTCAATGAAAACTGCCCGGACGCAGATCGATTGCTTCGCAACACGCCGTGTACGCCTTATCCGGGAAACGCGTATCGTCCGATAAATGCATTTTGGACCGACAGTGTCCATGATATGCCAATTTGTCAATTGTTGCCACCCGAACTGCCAATTTGGCATATCGCAGTGAGAGCCTATCGTGCGCGGGGCCGGAATCGTCGTGCCGGCGCCCCAATTACATCCCACACAGGCTCGGAATCGCCGTTACACAGGCCTGAAATCGCCGTGGCATGATGTTTGCACCCTCCATCTATGCAGTACAGCACGAACTTTCGGGCCAAATGAAGCGTACAGGCCGGTTCGTGCGTATAAAGAGGGTAAGCTTACCGCGAGTCGCGGCCGGTCGTCCGCCGATTGGGTGCACCACAGGCAGGCACGCGCAAGCGTCCGACCGTCTTTCGAGCGGCCAGCCGTCTCCCGAGCGGCCGACAGTCTCTTGATGACGCGGTTCTTGATGTCGCGGAGCAAAGGCAGGGAAAGCGAGGTAGCGCATGGCCGAGGTCAAGGCACTCCAGGAAATCCAGACTAACCTTCAGGAAGATTCGGTAATCGAGTCTATCGCCGTGCTGCCCGTGCGCAACCTGGTCGTGTATCCCCACATGGCCGCCGCGCTGGTGGCCGACCGGCCGGGTTCCGTCAAGGCGCTGGACGAAGCGCTGCAGCAAGACAAGATGGTGCTGATCCTGGCGCAGCGGGACCCGGAGACGGACCAGCCGACGCCGGACGATCTCTACAAATTCGGAACGCTGGTCCGGATCTATAAGATGATGAAGCTGCCCGGGGACAGCCTCCACGCGGTCGTCCACGGGGTCGCGCGCGCCCGGGTGCTGGAAGTGCTCGAAACCGAGCCCGTCATGCGTGCCCGGGTGGAGCTTCAGGCTGAGCGGAAGAACGAGTCCATGGAGGGCAAGGCCCTGGCCCACAACCTGGCGGAGCAGTTCCAGCGCCTGATCGAACTGGTCCCGACCATGTCCGAGGAGTTGCGGATACCCCTGCTCAACCTGGAGGACCAGCCCTCCAAGATGGCCGATTTCATCGCCTTCTACCTGAAGATCTCCCTCGAAGACCAGCAGGCTATGCTGGAATTGAGCGACGTCAAGGACCGGCTGAAGGCGCTGACCTTCCTGATCGCCCAGGAAGTCGAAGTGGCGGAAACGGGCAGCCGCATCCAGTCGCAGGTCGAGGACAAGATGGGCAAGGCCCAGCGCGAGTACTATCTCCGCGAGCAGATGAAGGCCATCCGGCGGGAACTCGGCGAAGACGGCGAAGGTCAGGGCGAAGACCTGTCCGATCTGCGCGGGAAGATCGATGAGGCGGGCCTGCCGGACTTGGCCCGGGTGGAGGCGGAACGCGAGCTTCAGCGCCTGGAACGCATCCCGTCCATCTCCCCCGAGTATTCGACGCTGCGGACCTACCTCGAATGGCTGTCGGAACTGCCCTGGTCGGTCTCGTCGGAAGATCAGCTGGACATCGAGCGCGCCCGGGAGATCCTGGACGAAGACCACTACGGCCTCGAGAAGATCAAGGACCGCATCCTCGAACACCTGGCCGTGCGCAGCCTGAAGCCGGACCTGAAGGGTTCCATCCTGTGCTTCGTCGGACCGCCGGGGGTGGGCAAGACCTCGCTGGGCAAGTCCATCGCCCGCGCCCTGGACCGCCAGTTCGTGCGCATTTCGCTGGGCGGCGTGCACGACGAGGCGGAGATCAGGGGGCACCGCAGGACCTACATCGGCGCGCTGCCCGGCCGCATCATCCAGAGCATCCGCAAGGCGGGCACCAACAACCCGGTCTTCATGCTGGACGAAATCGACAAGCTCGGACGGGACTTCCGGGGAGATCCCTCCTCGGCGCTGCTCGAAGTGCTCGACCCGGAACAGAACGACACCTTCACCGATCACTACATCGATCTGCCCTTCGACCTGTCCAACGTCATGTTCGTGACCACGGCCAACATGCTGGCCGGCATTCCGGAGCCGCTGCGCGACCGCATGGAGGTCATCGAGCTGTCGGGATACACGGAAGAGGAGAAGATCGAGATCGCCCGGCGCTACCTCGTCCCGCGGGAACTGGAGACGCACGGGCTGTCCACCGAGGACGTGGTCTTCGACGACCGGGCAATCGGCCGGATCATTGCCGACTACACCCGGGAGGCGGGCCTGCGCAACCTGGAACGCAAGATCCGCGCGGTGGCCCGCAAGTCGGCCCGTTCGGTCGCCGAAGGGCAGGCGCCCCCCTTCCCGGTGTCCGAAGACGACCTTCACCGGTACCTGGGACCGCCCGAGTACTTCTCTGAGACCGCGGAGCGCACCGGCGAACCCGGCGTGGCCATCGGACTGGCGTGGACCCCCGCCGGCGGCGAGATCATGTTCGTGGAGGCCAGCAAGATGTCCGGCGGCAAGGGACTGACGCTCACGGGCCAACTGGGCGACGTGATGAAGGAATCCGCCCGGGCCGCGCTCACGTACGTGCGGGCGCACGCCGCGGACTGGCAGATCGACCCGGCGTTCTTCGGCGCGCACGACATCCATATCCATCTGCCCGTGGGCGCCATTCCCAAGGACGGACCCTCCGCTGGCGTGGCGCTCGTGACGGTGCTCACCTCTCTGTTCACGGGCCGGCCCGTACGGAACGACATGGCCATGACCGGCGAGGTCACCCTCCGCGGCAAGGTCATGCCCGTCGGCGGCATCAAGGAGAAGGTCCTCGGGGCGATGCGGGCCGGCATCACCACTATCATACTGCCCCGCCGGAACGAGAAAGACCTGGACGACGTGCCCGCGGCCGTCAAGGAGAAGCTCGGTTTCTGCCTGGTCGACCACATCGACCAGGTCCTGGAACTGGCGCTCATGGACAAGCCCGTCGAGACTGAGCCCGTCAACGATGAACCCGTCGACGCTGAGCCCGTCGACGCACCGGAAAGCGACGAGGCGTGGGCGGAGAGCCTTGAAGGCGGCGTGGCGGTTGCGCCCCGCGACGCGAATCTGAACTGAACGGGAAACTCGGTAAGACGTTATGTGAGGTATGGCGTAAACGATTGACGCCGGGACGCGCGCCCGGTAATATGCATTGTTGGATCAAGTTGGGTTCAGCCAGCAGAAAAGGGAGATCGAGCATGAAGGAGAAAAGGAAGTTCGGTAGCCTGGCCGCCGCGGCGTTGCTCGTCACGGGCATGGTGCTCGGGGCACTGTTCATTTCCAACTGGGACGCATCCGTTGCAGAACGGGACGTATACCGGTCGATCACGCCGGTCGTGGCTGCTGACCAGCGATCGCTTCAGGATTTCAGTGAAACTTTCGCCACCATAGCCGAGCGGGTGAAGCCTTCGGTGGTGCTGATCGAGAGTAAACGGACGGTCAGGCAAGCGCAGGCGCGTCGGTTCTGGAGTCCCTTCGAGGAGTTCTTCGGCGGCCGGCAGCAGCCCGATGTCCAACCCAGGCCGTTCTCGGGGGTGGGATCCGGGGTCATCGTGTCGGAAGACGGCTACATCCTGACGAACAACCACGTGGTGGAAGACGCGGAAAAACTGACCGTTCAACTGATCGACGAGCGCGAGGCGGAAGCGGAGATTGTCGGCCTGGATCCCCGAACCGATCTGGCTGTCATCAAAGTGGATCTCGATGAACTGTCCGTGCTGCCCTTCGGCGATTCAGACAAGCTGCGCGTGGGCGAATGGGTCATGGCCGTGGGCAATCCCCTGGGACGGAACCACACCGTCACGGCCGGAATCGTCAGCGCAAAAGGCAGGAACAGAGTGCTGCCGGTTGACGGCTCTTACGAAAACTTCATCCAGACGGACGCAGCCATCAACCCCGGGAACAGCGGCGGCGCCCTTGTCGACCTGGAAGGAAACCTCATGGGCATTAACACGGCCATCGCAACCCGGACCGGCGGGTACCAGGGCATCGGTTTCGCGGTACCGGCCAATATGGCCCGTGACATCATGACCCGGCTGGTTGAGGATGGACGCATAAGCCGAGGGTACCTGGGTGTTGGGATCAGTGATTTAGATGATGTCGTGGCCGAATCCATGGGGCTCGATGGTACTGACGGAGCGGTGATCAGCACGATCACCAACGACGGGCCGGCGAGAGATTCCGACCTCCAGGTAGAGGACGTGATCGTCGGGGTTGATGGCGTAGACGTGGAGAACTCGGACGACCTTCGCAAACGGATCGCGAGTATCGCACCGGGTACGGAAGTGGAACTCGAGGTTATCCGTGACGGCGAACCCGTGACGGTCGCGATCGAACTGGGCGAATTGCCCGACGGAGATCCCTCGCGTACCTCGTCGAGGGAGGATTCGCGAGAAAGAAGTCCCGCGAGCAACCTCGGCATCGATGTCATGGATGTTACCCGGGAATGGAGTCGTTTCTACGAATCGGGTTCGGGCGTGGTAATCACTCAGGTGCGATCGGGCAGCGTGGCCGAGGACAAGAACCTTCAGCGGGGCGACCTGATCCGCGAGGTGAACGGCGAATCCGTGTCCAGCGTACAGGAATTCCTCGGAATTGTCCGGCAGTTCGAAGCCGGCCAGGCGATCCGCTTCAGGATTCAGCGAGGCGACGCACAATTCCTGGTGGGGCTGCGGATTCCCGAAGAATAACATGTAGAATAACATATAGTCCGAACGGGAGACGCTGAAGCCGCGTCCGGCACACCGTCGCGCGTCCGGCACACCGTCGCGCGTCCGGCTTCCAGGAACATCATTTAACTCATCAGAAAACGCGGAGCGCCTTCCGCGTTTTCTTCATAATGAGCCCTTAGGCCGAAGGGTATCGGGTACCCGCATCGATACGGCCGGAGTACGTACTTCCAGATGAATGCTCCCGTCGCACTGGTCATCCTGGACGGCTGGGGCATCGCCCCCCGCGGCGATGCCAACGCCGTTCTGCTGGCGGAGACGCCGAACTTCGACAGGCTGTGGCAGCAGTATTCCCATACCATGCTGAGCGCATCGGGCGAAGACGTCGGTCTTCCGCCCGGGATCATGGGCAACTCGGAAGTCGGCCACCTCAACCTGGGCGCCGGACGAGTGGTCCGCCAGGAAGTCAGCCGGATTAACGAGTCCATCGACGACGGCTCATTCTTCGAAAACGCCGCACTCGTCGAGGTCCTGGAACGGCTTCGGGGGACGGGAGGCCGGTTGCACCTGCTGGGACTCACGTCGGACGGACTGGTCCACAGCGCCGAGAAGCATTACCTGGCACTGCTCGAAATGGCCCGGCGGCGGGGTCTGACCGGCGATCGCGTCCTGGTTCACGCCATCCTGGACGGCCGCGACACGTCACCCCGGAGCGCGCCGGCCTATCTCGAAACGCTGCAGGAGGCCATCGAGCGACTCGGTGTGAGCCGCATCGCCACCGTGACCGGGCGGTACTACGCCATGGATCGGGACAACCGGTGGGAGCGGGTGCGCAGGGCCTACGAGCTTTTTACCGTAGGAAAGGGGTACCGGGCCGGTACCGTGGCGGAAGCCGTACAGGCGGCTTACGACCGGGGCGAAACGGACGAGTTCGTATCGCCTACCGTGATCGGTGCGGCGCCGGACGGTCCCGCCAAATCAGCACCGGGACGACCCGCCAATGTAATCTCGGACGGCGACGCGGTGATCGTCTTCAATTTCCGGGCCGACCGGGGACGACAGCTCGTCCGGGCCTTCATCGAAACAAATTTCGACGGATTCGATCGCGGGGCCGTGCCGGACATACGCATCGCTACCATGACGCCCTACGATGCGCGTTTCGATGTGCCCTGCGCCTTTCGTCCCCCGGAACGCATGCGTAAAATCCTGGGAGAAACGATCAGCCTGGCCGGCCGGCGGCAACTGCGCGTGGCGGAAACGGAAAAGTACCCACACGTCACCTATTTCTTCAATGGCGGCGATGAGCGGCCCTTCGATGGCGAGGACCGGATCCTGGTCCCTTCTCCGCGGGACGTGGCCACCTACGACGAGAAGCCCGAAATGAGCGCGCCCGAGGTCGCGGCCCGGGTGGCCGATACCCTGCGCGGCGGGGAATACGACTTCGTGCTGGTGAATTTCGCCAATCCGGACATGGTGGGCCACACGGGTTCGCTCCCCGCGGCGGTCGCGGCCGTGGAAACGGTCGACCGGTGCCTGGGTGTGGTGATGGACGCGGTCCGCTCGGCCGGCGGTGGAGCGGTCGTGACGGCGGACCATGGCAACGCGGAGAGGATGGTCGACCCCGCCACCTCCGAACCCCACACCGCGCATACGACGAATCCCGTGCCGCTCATCCTCGTGGACGACAAGCGTGAATACGGACTGTTGCGCACTGGCGGGCGCCTGGCGGACGTGGCGCCGACCGTGCTGTCCATGATGGGCATTTCCTGTCCGGAGTCGATGTCGGGCACGGACCTGGCGGTCCCGGACATTCCGGCCGATCGCGCCGGTTCAAATAACCGGGCCAATCCGGCCGGAAGCACGGAGCGGGCATGAAGCGAGACCACGGCGGTCCGGCCACGTTTTCCGGAAGCACGGAGCGGGCATGAAGCGCGACCTGGTCATAGGCGTGGACCTGGGCGGAACCAACGTCAACAGCGCCGTCGTGGATGACGGGGGCCGCATATCCCACCGGGCCTGGCAGTCCATATCGGGCAGCCGAACCGCCGGGGAGGTGATCGACCGGTTGGCGGCCTGCGTCGAGACGACCATGGATTCCTGCGGCAGGGACCGCGTGGCGGGCGTGGGCGTGGGAACGCCCGGGTTGATCCCGGCCGATTCAGGTACCGTGGTCTACGCTCCGAACGTGCCGGAATGGGTGGATCTCCCGCTCCAGTCGCTGCTCCGGGAACGCCTGGAGCTTCCGGTGGCGATCGAGAACGACGCCAATGCGGCCGCCATCGGGGAACACTGGGTCGGAGGCGCCGCCGGTTACGCCAACATCATATGCATCACCCTCGGGACGGGCGTCGGCGGCGCGATCATCATGAACAACGAAGTCTGGCGCGGTTCAAACGGCGCGGGCGGCGAGATCGGCCATATGACCGTCGTGGAGAACGGCAGAATGTGCGGCTGCGGCGCGCCGGGGTGTCTGGAAGCCTATGCCTCGGCGACGGCCATCGCCGAACAGGCGCGGGAACTGTTGCGGGGCGGGCGGACGAGCGTATTGACGGAACTGGCCGGCAGCGACCCCGGCCGCATCGATGCCGCGATGATCGCCGAGGCGGCCGACCGGGGCGATGAGACGGCGCGCGAGGTGATGCACCGGTCCGCCACGCTGCTGGGCACGGCCGTCTCCAGTCTCACCAACCTGCTGAATCCTGAAATGATCGTTATAGGCGGGGGCGTCATCAAGGCGGGCGATCTGATCTTCGGCCCCGTCCGCGCGGAGGTGGCGCGGCGCGCCTACAAGTGGTCCGCGGGCATCCTCGAAATCGTGCCTGCCAGACTCGGCGACGACGCCGGCATCATCGGTGCCGCGCGTCACTTCATGTTGAGCCGTACCACGTAGCTTTGGATGTTCTGGAATGTTCGCTTAAGGCAGAACCAGGCGATCTGCGCTACCCGGTCGGCAGGCTGAGGCTACTCGTTGGCCCTGGACGAAACGCCGGACTGAACGATCTCCTTATGGGTCCGCAAGATCAGTTCCAGCGCCTTGACCACGGACTCCAACTGCTCCTGGTCCCACTTTCCGGCAACCCTCAATGCCGCCTCCCGGGCGACACGCCAGAACCGCTCCGTGGCTTTCTGTCCCTCTTCCGTCAATTCGCAGATGACCACTCTTCGGTCGTCGGGATCCTTGGTCCGAACTACCAGGCCTTTTTTCTCCAGGCGGTCTACGATCGATGTCGTGGCGGCCAGCGTGTTCTTCAGGTAGTAGGAGATCATCCCCATCCGCATGGAACCCATCTGCTTCAGCATGACCAGGGTATTGAACTGGGAAATCGAGAGGTCCATCCCCTGCCATTCATGCAAACGGCCGCTGTACATGATCCGGTTGATTTCTTCCACGGAACTCAGGTAGCGGTCCGAGATATCCTGTCTGCGTTCGTTGTTCAAATCGGACACCAGGGTTTAAGCGAGCGGTTCGTAAGGCAACTTTTCTGCGGGATCGAATGGTTCCGATTCTTAAGCAACAACCCCGGGAACGGTCGACCCAGCCCGGAAGGCGAATGCGGTACTTCCTTCGGTTCTTTCGGGTCGTACCTGCGTCAGTTAAAACCGAATGATCCGATGCAAGGAATGTACTGTGAAAAATCATACACTTCAACAAAACTGATAAGAAACTATCCAGCAAATTAACAATTGTCAAATCAAACTTTAACTCGGCTAAGTTATTTCCCATGACCTTCGGTGTGCGCTGCCGCGATACGGCGCCGGAGCGATTTCACCGGGATTCAGCGGGGCACGCTGAATCCGTCCGATCTGGAACGGTCCGATAAAGCGGGCGACAAGATACGGTCCGAAGGGTACACGAAGGCGGATGGCGGCGACGATTACCGGTGAGCAGGTAGGACGCCGATCACCAGGTGGGAAAAGGTGACGATTACTGGGGTTCTTTGGCGGTCATCGCCTTGAAGAGATCAAGGTCCGTCGATCGCCGGGTGTGGATATGGCGGCACCCGCCCTGGGGGAGCAGGAAACCGGCGGCCACCGGAGCGCGTCAGACGGCGATCACCGGATTTGAGCATATGTGTTGATTACGGGACGGAGAAGTACGGCGCCCCTTGCGGGTTGGCATCACGGCGCGGGGTTGGCTCCCGACCCGGTCGGGCCACCGGGAGGAGGTTGGCGTCCCGGCGTTGATTGGCGTCCCGGCGTTGATTGGCGTCCCGGCGTTGATTGGCGTCCCGGCCTGGTCGGGAAGGACCGCTTCCATACGGCCAGCGGGACGCTTCCTGCTGGTCCGGCTTTACATCTTGTTGAACAGCCTGTCTTTGTTTGGATCCGAAACGATGCAGACAGACCTTTCCTCGTCGGTGCTCCATAACGATTCCAGCGACTCGACCACGGACTCGAATTGCTTGAAATCCCATTTTTCGGCTACCTTTTTCGCGCGAATCCTCGTATGGTTTATGATCCGCTGCGTAGCCTTCCTGCCATCATCGGTAAACTCGCAGATGACCACTCTGCGATCGCTCGGATCCGAACTTCGCTGCAGGTAACCCTTGCCAACCAGGTGATCTACGATGATGGACATATGCGGCAGCTTGCTGCCCAGGTAATTCGCCAGGGCACCCATCCGCGTGGGTCCGTGGTGGTACAACATCATCAGTGTGTTTGCCTGGTGCGCGTTCAATCCGAGTTTCTTCAGCTCGCCAAGACGTTCATTGTGCATCAACCGACTCAGATGTTGTATCGCACAGACAAACCGGTCCGTCAACTCTCCCCTGACACCTTCTCCCATTGCACCGTTCATGAGCGCCTTCCCCGAATACGTGATTAACGTGCGTATATACGGCCCGTGGTCCAATGTCTATAAGGTGACGATGACTCAGGCTTTGGAAGTGCGTCGGTCCAAAACCGCCCATTCTACCTGAGTATAACGGTAAAAGTGTGACCAGTGTGTGAATAATTGACGCTGAAAGAGGATAATTGTGAGAAAAATCACGAAATGACCACGTGGAACCCCCTTTAAACGGCGTCCCGCGTCTTTGAGGCCGGACTACGCTTAGTGATCCTTCCGGTAAACTACATAGGCCCGGGTATACGGATCATTTGCGGTTTTCATTGACATGATAATGTACAATTGTACAATATCATAAAAGGAGGTTTCTGCATGAATATGGTCATCGATACATCGGCGATTATCGCATCGGTCATGCGGGGTCCTGAACGGGATGCCCTTGCCGAAGCGGCTTCGGGTCATGTCCTCATCGCGCCGGGATTCGTACGGTGGGAAGTCTGCCAGGCCTTGTCCGTCATGATTCGGCAGAAAGGTATAGACGTCGTGGAAGCGCGAAGAGGGATGGAGATCCTGGATAATATACCCTTGCGTTACGTGGACGTGGACATGGAGCAGGTTCTTTCGATCGCGTCTCGAATGAAGGGGGTGGCGGCAGACGCGTTTCTGCTGGAGACCGCCGTCAGGTACAACGCGCCGCTGTTGACCCTGGACCGGTCGTTGGGCCGCGCCGCGGAGTCGCTCGGTATTGACGTGGTGCGAATGGGAAATCAGGGGGGCTGACTACACCATGGACGTATATACTTATTCCGAAGCGAGGCAGCATCTGTCGAGTTTGCTCGACGAAGCGGAATCGACCGGCAAGGTCATCATTCGCAGGAAAGATGGTCGGCGATACGCCGTCGTCCCCGAACTGCCACCCGTATCACCGCTGGATATGCCGACGGTCGAGACGAGCATCACGGTGAAGGAAATGGTCAAACTCGTGAGACGCCAGCGCGTCAGGGGAAAAAAGAGGGGATCCGAGTGAGAAAAGCAGTCCGCGTTTGAGGCCGGCCCGGCCCCGTATGCGGCCCGATGGTTTGGTTTTCGTTTGCGATTTCACCCGGATGTGCGTAGATTCTACGTATTGATCGCCGTTGATTCCCCGGAGTATCCGTTCATGAAAAGGCTGACCAGGCAAACCAGGCTGACCAGGCTGACCAGGCTGACCAGGCGATTCACTGTCCTCATGCTTGTTCTCTCGATGTCGTCACCGTCCCTGGCGGTTACGGCCGCGGTAGGCACGTCGTGCATCACGGCATTGGCCCCGACTCCCGCCGCGACTCCCACCGGCGGCGTGCACGCCTGTTGCGCGACGACCCCGGCACCGGTCTCATGCGCGACAGCCCATACGCCGGATACATGCGCCGAGGGGACGCTGGCCATGTCCTGCTGCAGCGTGGAGCCGGCCCCTTACCGGCAAGCCGGGACGGCCGCGCTTCCCGCATCCGTTCCCTTTCAACCCGATCAATTGGACCTGACCACGCCGCTGCGGGGATTCCAGGTGGTTGAACCGGTGGTTCTTGTCACGCGATGGTCTTCCGACATGGAAACCAACCGGTCTCCACCCCCATTGCGCACACTCTACTGCACCTACCTCATTTAATACTCCTTTCTCCATAGCGTAACAACAGGCCGTGCGCGTAACCCGCGACGCGTAACCGGTATCGTGTACCTGGACTTTCGGATACGTTGCTGTCCGGCTTCCGGTGCGTCCCGGTCGCAATGCGGTGCGTTTCCGTCGCAATGCGGTGCGGCCGGGCCGGAGTGCGGTACTTCTCGACCGCAATGCGACGCGTCCGGTCCGGAATCTGGCGCGGTATCCCTTCAGGGGCCGCCCATTCGCTCGCCCGGCCGTTTCAACTGGCAACCATTCATCTGTATTTAACCGAGGAACAGGCCCATGTCCGTATTCCCACGATACGCGGGCGTTCTGATCGCATTACTGGCTACGTCTCTCGCCCTGGCTTCCGCCGTTCAGCCGGCCCGGTCGCAGACGCCGCGCCTCGAGGCGCTGGTCGCCGAGGCCCTGGACCGCAGCCCGGCCCTGCAGGCGGCGCGTCAGCGCAGGGCAGCGGCGGAGCACCGTCGGCCGCAGGCAGCATCCTACCCGGACCCGACATTGTCGTACACGCGGTGGCTGTCCGCCCCGGAAACGCGCGTCGGGCCTCAGCGTAACGTGCTGGCCTTCGGTCAGACGATCCCCTATCCGGGCAAACGGAGCCTGCGCGGCGACATGTCCGGAGAAGAGGCGGCGGTCGAAACCGCAGTCATCCAGTCCATCGCCCGCGATATCGCCTATGAAGTAAAGTCCGTCTACTACGATCTCTACCGGGTCGACCGGTCCCTGCGCATCCTCGAGGACTACCTGGTATTGCTGGAGACCTTCACCGCCGCCGCGGAGGAGAAGTACGCCACCGGAAGCGGTTCGCAGGCCGACGTGCTCAAGTCCCACGTGGAAGCGTCGGAGATTGTGAAGCAGCGCATTACGCTGGAAGGCGAGCGCAGCGCCCTCGCGGCCCGGCTCAACGGCGTGCTGAGCCGCCCGTCCGATTCGCCGGTCGATCCGGTGGCGTCCATTGACACCACGAGATACGCGCAGCCCGAGTCCATGGTGGTCGAACAGGCGCTGGCCGTCCGTCAGGAGCTGGATGCGGCCGACGCCCGGATCCGTCGAAACGAACTGGGCGTCCGCCTCGCCCACCTCGCCAGCCGGCCGGATTTCATGGTGCAGGGTTCCTATATCACCGTTCCGAAAATCGGAGACCATCCGGCTTCGGACGCGGGAAAAGACGCATTCGGCGTCATGCTGAGCGTGAATATGCCTGTGTTCAGGAGTCGCACCCGGGCCGAAGTGCAGGAGGCCATGGCGCGGGTGGAAGAAAGCCGGCATGCCAGGCAGCGCATCCGGGATGCCGTCACGGCGGAAGTCGCGGGGGCCTACGGTCAGCTCAGCCATTCCGGGCGGGCCCTCGACGTCTACGAGCAGGGCCTGATCGTCCAGGCGGAAAGCAGCGTGCTGGCGACGCTGGCCGCCTACCAGACGGGGCAGATGGACTTTCTCAACCTGCTCGACGCGGAACGCATGGTGCTGCGTACCCGGCTCGGTTACGTGGCGGAAACGGCAAACTACCGCAAATACCTCAGCCAGCTGGAACGGGCCGCCGGAGGATCGCTCCCGTAGCCACAGGAGGATGTCATGGGATTCGTCAAACAAACAGGCCGCGGGGCGTCTCGGTTACTGGTCTTTCTGTGGCTGGCCGCCACGGTGGCCGTCGCGCCGGCCGCAATGCTCGCCGGTTGCGGCGACCCCGAGTCGACGGGCACGTCCGAGAGCGGCGAAACGGCGCAGGTCCAGTTGTGGACGTGCGGCATGCACCCGAACGTGATCGCGGAGGAGCCCGGCCAGTGTCCGATCTGCGGGATGAACCTGACGCCGTTGAAGCGTACGGCCGAAGCGGATGAACTGGCCGCGGGGGACGAGGCCGCGGATGACCAGGCCCCGGCCGCCGACGCGGGGCGCGAGACTGAAATGGAACACGAGCATGCGGATGATGAAATGTCCGCGGCGTCCACGGACGAATCTACCGGTACATCCGGCGGCGCGGCCATCGTGATCGACCCGGTTACCATACAGAATATCGGCGTCCAGACCGCGACCGTCCAGGAACGGCGGCTGACCCGGTCCATACGGACGGTCGGCCACCTGGACTACAACGAGGAGATGTTCTCCCGGATCAACGTCAAGTACGCGGGGTGGATCGAGAAACTGTACGTGAACGAGACGGGCCAGCAGGTCGCCGGGGGCGATCCGATGCTGGACATCTACTCGCCGGAGCTCGTTGCGGCGCAGGAAGAATACCTGCTGGCATTCCAGAACGTGAAAAACCTGGAGAACAGCACGTTCGAGAACATCACGCGCGGCGCGGAGTCGCTGCTGGACGCATCGAAGCGCCGCCTGCTCTACTGGGACGTGACCGAGGCGCAGATCCGGGAACTCGAAGAACGGGGCACGATCGCCCGGACGATGACCATTCATGCGCCTTCGAAAGGCATCGTCGTGGAGCGGATGGCCGAACTGGGCATGCGGGTCACGCCCGGCATGGACATGTACCGCATGGCCGACCTGTCCACCATCTGGGCCTTCGCCCACGTGTACGACGCGGATGCTCCGTGGCTGAGTCCGGGGCTGGCGGCCGAAATGGAACTGCCCTACAATCCGGGGAAGGTCTATCGCGGCACGATCGATTACATCTATCCCTACCTCGACCGCGCGTCGCGGGACATCAAGATCCGGCTGGTCTTCCCCAACCGGAGTCTCGAACTGAAACCCCAGATGTACGCCAACATCCGCCTGTCTACCCGCAGCGTGCGGCCCGTGCTCGTGATCCCGGGCAGCGCGGTCATTCACAGCGGCGAGCGCAACGTGGTCTTCATAGCCCTCGAAGGTGGCCGGTTCGAACCGCGCGAGGTGATCCTCGGCATGGAAGGGGAGGGCGGCTACGTGCAGGCCGCGAGCGGCGTCCGCGCCGGCGACCGGGTCGTGACTTCGGCCCAGTTCCTGATCGATTCGGAAAGCCGGCTTCAGGAGGCGATCCAGAAGATGCTCGACCACCGGATGATGCATTGACCGGGGCGACCGGGTCGACCGGCCTGCACGGCCCGTTTGGCCTGCCCGTCCCTTCCGGCCCGACCGGAACTTAAAGGAATCCATCATGTTGCAACGCATTATCGAATACTCCGTCAGGAACCGGTTCCTGGTGATCCTGGTCACGTTGCTGCTGATCGCGGGCGGAACCGTGGCCCTGGTGGAGATCCCGCTCGACGCCATACCGGACCTCTCGGACGTGCAGGTGATCGTCCTGACCGAGTATCCCGGCCAGGCACCCGATGTGGTGGAGGACCAGGTGACCTACCCCCTGACCACGGCCATGCTCGCGGTGCCCTACGCGGAGACAGTCCGCGGCTACAGTTTCTTCGGGCTCAGCTTCGTGTACATCATCTTCGAGGACGGCACGGACATCTACTGGGCCCGCAGCCGCGTACTGGAGTACCTGAGCTACGTGACCGACCGCCTGCCGCCGGGCGTGAACCCCGCGCTCGGGCCCGACGCCACGGGCGTGGGTTGGGTCTACCAGTACGTGCTCCGGAGCGACCGGCACAACCTGGCGGAACTGCGGAGCATCCAGGACTGGTTTCTCCGGTACGAACTCACCTCGGTCAACGGGGTGTCCGAGGTCGCCAGCATCGGCGGCTTCGTCAAGCAGTACCAGGTGGAGGTCGACCCCAACAAGCTGCTGGTCTACGACATACCGCTCAACCGGATCAAGACGGCGATCCAGCGAAGCAACAACGACGTGGGCGGCCGGGTCGTGGAAATGGCGGAGACCGAGTACATGGTCCGCGGGCTGGGTTACATCCAGTCCGTGGAGGATCTGGAGAACGTTGCCCTGGGCGTCGACGGATTCGGGACGCCCGTCTTCCTTCACCAGGTCGCCCGGGTCACGACGGGACCGGAACTTCGGCGGGGACTGGCGGAATGGAACGGCGAGGGAGAGATCGTCGGCGGCATCGTCGTCATGCGGTACGGCGAGAACGCCATGGAGGTCATCCGGAATGTCGAGGAGAAGCTGGAGTCGCTCAAGTCGGGCCTGCCGGAGGGCGTGGAGATCATCACGGCCTACGACCGTTCGAACCTCATCGAACGAGCCATCGACAATCTGAGCGACAAGCTGCTGGTGGAAAGCCTCATCGTCGCCCTGGTCTGCATCATCTTCCTGGTCCACTTCCGTTCGGCCCTGGTGGTCATCCTCACCCTGCCGATCAGCGTGCTCGCCGCCTTCCTCGTCATGTCCTGGCAGGGGATCAACGCCAACATCATGTCCCTGGGCGGGATCGCCATCGCCATCGGCACGCTGGTGGACGCCGCCATCGTCATGATCGAGAACACGCACAAGCACATGGAGCGGGACCGCGGGAAGAAGGACCACTGGCGGATCGTGCTCGACGCCGCGAAGGAAGTGGGGCCGTCTCTCTTCTACTCGCTACTGATCATCACGCTCTCCTTCGCGCCGATCTTCGCCCTGCAGGCCCAGGAGGGCCGGCTCTTCAAGCCGCTGGCCTTTACCAAGACCTACACGATGGCCGCGGCCGCCCTGCTGGCCATCACCTTCGTGCCGGTCGTGACGGGGTACCTGGTCCGGGGCCGCCTGCTGCCGGAGCGCAGGAACCCCCTGAGCCGGCTGCTCGTCTTCCTCTACCGGCCCGTGATCCGGGCGGCGATCCGCGTGAGGTGGCTGACGGTCGGGGTCGCGGTCGTCGCCCTTTCGGCCACGTGGTATCCCCTGCAGCGGATCGGCTCCGAGTTCATGCCGCCCCTCTACGAAGGCGACCTGCTCTACATGCCCACCACGGACCCGGGCATATCGGTCACCAAGGCGCGCCAGCTCCTGCAGCAGACCGACAGGATCATCGGTTCCTTCCCGGAAGTGGACCGGGTCTTCGGAAAAGTGGGAAGGGCGGACACGGCGACCGATCCCGCGCCGCTGTCCATGATCGAGACCACCATCATGCTCAGGCCCGAGGAGGACTGGCGGCCGGGCATGACCCGCGAGGGGCTCGTGGAAGCGCTCAACGACGCCATCCAGTTCCCGGGGCTGACCAACGCGTGGACCATGCCCATCCGAACCCGGATCGACATGCTGTCCACGGGGATCCGGACCCCGGTCGGCATCAAGATCATGGGGGACGACCTGGCCGTGCTGTCGGACCTGGCCCAGCAGGTCGCCGTCGAGCTGCAGGACCTGTCGGGGACGCTCAGCGCCTTCCCCGAGAAGACCCTGGGCGGCAACTACCTCGACTTCGAGATCGACCGCGTCGAGGCGGCCCGCTACGGGATGACCGTGGGCGACGTGCAGGACATCATCATGTCGGCGGTGGGCGGCGTGGACGTGACCTATACGGTGGAGGGACTGGCGCGCTACCCGGTAAACATCCGCTACGCCAGGGAGTTGCGTGACGAGGTCTCGGACCTGAGGCGCGTCCTGATCCCCACGTCCTCGGGGGCGCAGATTCCCATCAGCCAGGTGGCCGACATCCGGATCCGCAAGGGACCGTCGGGGATCAAGTCGGAGAACGCCCGGCCCACGGCCTGGGTGTATGTGGATCTCCAGGATACGGACATCGGCGCCTACGTCGAATCGGCCCGCCGGCTCATCGCGGAGCGGGTCTCGATGCCCGTGGGATACAGCATGGTGTGGAGCGGACAGTACGAGTACCTGGAACGGGCGCAGCGGCGCCTGCAGATCGTCGTTCCGGTCACCCTGGCCATCATCCTCCTGCTCCTCTACATGAACTTCCGCAACGTGGTGGACAGCCTGATCGTCATGCTGTCGCTGCCCTTCGCGCTGGTGGGCGGCGTGTGGCTGATGTACCTGCTGGACTACGATTTCAGCATCGCGGTGGGGGTCGGCTTTATCGCCCTGGCCGGCGTGGCGGCGGAGACGGGGGTCGTCATGCTGCTCTATCTCAAGCAGGCCTACCGGGACCGCGTCAGCCGCAACGCGCTCAACACCCGGCGGGATCTATACGAGGTGGTCATGCACGGGGCCGTGGAACGCGTGCGGCCCAAGATGATGACGGTGGCGGCCACCATCGCCGGCCTGATGCCTATCATGTGGGGCACGGGCACCGGTTCGGAGGTCATGCAGCGCATCGCCGCGCCCATGGTCGGCGGCATGGTGACATCCACGGTGCTGACCCTCGTGGTCATCCCGGTCATCTACTACATGGTCAGGTCGTGGGGGTTAAGGAAGGCTTAGGGAGGGTTTTGAGAAGAACCAGTGCTTACGCATTCAGCCAGGGGAATCAAAGGGAGGTAGATACTGACTACTACGCCTGGGATCCGACATCTGTCCGCGAGCGTACGTACTCTTGGAATTCCAGGTGTCGTAAATACACCTCTATGCACCGCCGGCCGGTGACACACAGATCCAGTTCGTTTAGCGCCCGTGCGGAGTCGATGTACCGAATAGCCTGACCTTCGCCCAGCACAAGGTCATCTATGGGGACGTCGATGGGGACGATATAGAGATTCCGTATGTCCGTGCCATCGAAGAAAGTTGCCAGTAGATCGTAGTCGGACAACCGATATCCAATCTCCTCCTCCACCTCCCGTACCAGGCCTTCTTCCGGGCTTTCGTTCTCCTCTACGTGACCCCCGATGAGGCTCCACTGGTTCGGGAAGATGATGCGGGGATCGTCGTCGCGCAGGTTGACGAGGATGTCGCCGGCGGGGTTGACCAGCATGGCGGAAGAAATAACGGACACGGTAGGTTTTCGTGAGCGGGCGTAATCCTGGAAATCCAGGTATCTCAGGTAAACCTCTATGAAACACCGGCTGGTGACACAGAGATCCAGTTCAGTGAGCGCTCTGGCGGGGTCGATGAACCGAATGGCCTGTCCTTCGCCCAGGATAAGGTAATCGATGGGTACATTAATTGGCGCCAGATACAAGTGCCACACATCCGCTCTGTCAAAGAATGTCGCCAGCAGACTGCGGTCGGTTACCTCGTAACCAATCTCCTCCTTCACCTCACGGATCAGGCCCTGTTCGGGGTCTTCCTTTTCTTGTGCGTACCCCCCTATGAGACTCCACTTGTTCGGGAAGATGATGCGGGGATCGTCGTCGCGGAGGTTGATGAGGATGTCGCCGTCTGAGTTGACCAGCATTGCGGAGGAGATGACGGACACGGCTGCATCCTTCTGAACAGAGCTAATCACCGTCGGGGCCGGCGGCTTTCTGCTGGAGCCGGTACAGGGCGTTCATGGCTTCGACCGGCGTCATGAGGTCCAGGTCGAGTTCCTTGATGTCCTCGACGACCGGATGGTCCGCCGGCAGGAACAGGCTGAGCTGGTATTCGGCGCCTTCCGCCTTCGGCCTTCCGTGGCGCACCGGGCTCGGTCCGCGGGGCGTGTCACCCGCACCATCCGGTCCTCCCGCCGCGCCCACTCCCTCCACGCCGTCCACGCCGTCCGCAGACAGATCCTCATCCTCCAGGTCGGCCAGGATGACCCGGGCCCGTTCGACCACGCTGCGCGGCAGACCGGCCATGCGCGCCACCTGGATCCCGTAGCTCCGGTCGCTCCCGCCGGGCATCACCTTTCGCAGGAACACGATCTGGTCTTCCTGTTCCCGGATGGCTACGTTGTAGTTGGCGATCCGGTCGAGGCTCGACGCCAGTTCGATCAGTTCGTGGTAGTGCGTGGCGAAGAGGGTCTTGGCCGCCCGTTCCGTCGTGTTGTGGAGGTATTCCGTGACCGCCCAGGCGATGCTCAGGCCGTCGAAGGTGCTCGTGCCCCGGCCGATCTCGTCGAGAAGGACGAGGCTTTGGGGTGTCGCGTTGTTGAGGATGTTCGCGGTCTCGTTCATCTCGACGAGGAAGGTACTCTCGCCCCGGGCCAGGTTGTCGGAGGCGCCCACGCGGGTGAAGATGCGGTCCACGATGCCGATCTTCGCGGAGCGCGCCGGGACGAAGGAACCGATCTGGGCCATGAGGACGATGAGGCCCACCTGGCGGAGATAGGTGCTCTTGCCGGCCATGTTCGGCCCTGTGATCAGGGCGATCTGTTTCGTCCGGTTGTCGAGCTGGGTATCGTTGGGCACGAAGGCCTCGCCCTGCAGCAGTTGCTCCACCACCGGGTGGCGGCCGTCGTCGATTTCCAGGACCGGGCCGTCCACGATCTCCGGGGCCACGTAGTCGTTCCGGACGGCCAGTTCCGCCAGCGCGGTCAGGAAGTCCAGCTGCGCGATCGCCCGGGCGTTGCCCTGGATCTCGCCCAGGCTCGCGGCCACTTCCTCCCGCAGTTCGAGGAAGAGCGTGTATTCCAGTTCGCCGATCTTCTCCTCGGCGCCCAGGATCTTCTCTTCGTACTCTTTCAGCTCCGGCGTGATGAACCGCTCCGCGTTGCGCATGGTCTGCTTGCGGATGTACTCGCCTTCCAGCCGGTCCAGGTTCGGTTTCGTGACCTCGATGTAGTAGCCGAAGACGCGGTTGTAGTCCACTTTGAGGGACTGGATCCCGGTGCGTTCGCGCTCCTTTTGCTGCAGTTCGGCGATCCAGCGCTTTCCGCCCGAACTGATTACCCGCAGGTCGTCGAGTTCCTCGTTGTACCCCCCCCGGATGAGCCCGCCCGGCGGCCGCCAAAGGGGCCGATGGTCCAGCAGGGCCCGCGC
>VXRC01000021.1 GCA_009838645.1 Gemmatimonadota bacterium
GGACGAGATCGGCCACGCCGATCTGGAGCGCATCTACCTGGAACACATGCACGACTAGGGGAAAACGATGATCAGACACATCATCCGCAAGGAGTTCACCGACATCGTTCGGGACGGTCGCTTCCGCTGGTGCTCGATCCTGGTGGGGGCGCTGCTGCTGGTTTCGCTCGGCCACGGGTGGGTCCAGGCACGCAACGCGCAGCAGGAGCACGCGGCCGCGCAGGCCACCGCCCGCGAGCACTGGGAGACGCAAGGCGAGAAGAATCCGCATTCGGCGGCCCACTACGGCATCTATGCGTTCAAACCCCGCCTGGCGCTGTCGTTTGTCGACGAGGGCGTGGATCCGTACACCGGCACGTCGGTCTGGCTGGAGGCCCATCGGCAGAACGACTTCCTGCTGCGGCCGGCCCAGGACGCGACGGCGGCCCAGCGGATCGGGGTGCTGACCGCGGCGCAGGTGCTGCAGCACCTCGTGCCCCTGCTCATCATCCTGCTCACCTTCGGCGCCTTCGCCGGCGAGCGGGAGCGGGGCACGCTGCGCCAACTGCTGGCCAGCGGGATCGGCCGGCGGGAGCTGGCCGCGGGCAAGGCGCTGGGCGTAGGCGGGGCGCTGGCGTTGTTGCTGGTGCCGGCCGCGCTGGTGGGGGCGGCGGCGCTGGTGGTCGGGAGTCCGGGCCCGGCGGCATCCCCACTGGCCCGGGGCGTGGTCCTGGCCGGGGTCTATCTGGCCTACTTCACCGTCTTCCTCTCGCTCTCGCTGGCGGTGTCCGCGTGGGCCCGCTCGGGACGCACCGCGCTGGTGATCCTGCTGGGCGTGTGGGTGGTGAACGGGCTGGTGGCGCCGCGCGTCGCGGTGGATCTGTCGAAGTGGCTGCACCCGACGCCGTCGGCGATCGAGTTCGCGCGCACCATGGAGAGCGAGATGGCTGCGGGCGCGGGAGACATCTCTCCCCCGGACCGGGATGCGTCGACCGAACGCCTGCTGGCCGAATACGGAGTGGAGCGAGTCGAGGACCTGCCGATCAACGCGGTGGGTGTCTACCTGCAAGAGAGCGAGGAGTTCGGCAACCGGATCTTCGACCGGAACTACAGCGCGTTGTGGGACACCTTCGAGCGCCAGGGCGTCGTTCACGAAACACTGGCGGTGGCGGCGCCGCTGCTGGCGGTGCGCACGCTGTCGATGGGACTGGCCGGGACGGATGTCGAGCAGCACAGGCACTTCGCCACCGCCGCCGAGACGTACCGCCGGGACCTGATGCGGCAGATGAACGGCGACATGGCCGAGAATTCCCGAACGGGCGACTTCTCGTACGCCGCCGACGCCGAGCTTTGGGAATCGGTGCCTCCGCTGCAGTACGCCGCCCCGACGCTGGGCTGGGTGCTGGGCAACCGCGTCCTGTCGCTGCTGGTTCTGGGGGCATGGCTGGCCGGGACCATCCTCGTGGCTGCGGCGCGCGTCCGGCGCGCGGAGGTAGCGTAGGATGACCGCGCGCAACGTCCTCCGGAACGAGTGGCGTCTGCTCATGGCCGACCGGGCGCTCCGGATCGTACTGGGGCTCTTCGCCGTCCTGCTCATCTACGCGCTGGCCAACGGCGCGGTCTGGATGCGGTTTCAGGAGGGGATCGTGGAGACCGTGCAGAGCGGCAATGTCGAGCGCGCACGCGCCATCGAGCAGGAGCTGGTCGCCATCGCGGGCGGCGCCGAGCCGGCGTCGCGCTTCTCCGACCCCCGCGCCCCGAACGTCCTTGGCGGGGCACGAGGCAGCCATACCGCAGTGCTGGAGCCCGGTCCCCTGACGGCGCTGGCGGTCGGTCAGAGCGATCTCCTGCCCTACTACTACGACGTCAACATCTACACCAACGAGTCTTCATTCCACCAGAACGGCGAGGTCGAGAATCCCCTCAACCTGATGGTCGGCCGCTTCGACCTGGCCTTCGTGGTCATCTACCTGCTGCCGCTCCTGGTGCTCGCGCTCGGCTACAACGTCCTTTCGGAGGAGCGCGAGCAGGGGACGCTGGGGCTGACGCTCTCGCAGCCGGTGTCGGCGCGTGGCGTGGTGGTGGCGAAGCTGGCCTTCCGGGCGCTCCTGGTCGTGGGCATGGTGCTGGCGGCCTCGCTGCTCGGCGCCCTGGTCACGGGGGGATTCGGCTCGCCGGGCCGGGTGATGCTCTGGTGCGCCACGGTCGTCATCTACGCGCTCTTCTGGTTCGTGCTCGCGGCGTGGGTGAACAGCCTGCGCCGCTCCTCCGCGTGGAACGCCACGGTTCTGGTGGGGGCGTGGCTGGTCCTGGTGGTGGTGCTTCCCGCCGCCATCAACATCGCGTCGGGGCTGCTGCACCCGCTGCCGTCCCGCGTCCAGATGGTGACCGCGCAGCGCGAAGCCTCGAACGACGCCGTCAACCGACGCAGCGAACTCCTCGCGCGGTATCTGGAGGACCACCCGGAGATGGCGGAGGGGGTGGTGGCCGACGAGCCCGGTCTGGGCGCGCTCGCCTGGGCCGCCACGGACGCCGTGAACCGCCGGTTGGAGGAGGTCACGGGCGAACACGATGCGCGCCGCGTCGAGCAGATCGCGCTGGTGCGCCGCTACCGGTTCCTGTCACCGGCGCTCCTGGCCCAGGAGGTGCTCACGGACGCCGCGGGGACTGGCGACGCGCGCTACGGTGGCTTCCAGTCAGACGTGCGGGCGTTCGCGGAGCGATGGCGGGAGTTTTTCGTGCCCGCGATCCTCGCCGGCGAACAGATGGACGCCGGTGTACTTCACGATCTGCCCAGGTTCAGTCTCGCGGACGAAGACTCCGGCGATGTCGCGCGCCGCGCGGCTGTTCCGCTGGCGGTCCTGGGCGGACTCCTCCTGTT
>VXRC01000022.1:0-2310 GCA_009838645.1 Gemmatimonadota bacterium
TGGAAGTCAATCTCATGCAGCCCATCGCCATGGACCGGGAACTGCGCTTCGCCATACGCGAAGGCGGAAGAACCGTCGGCGCGGGCGTCGTCACCGAAGTCATCGAGTAGTACGGCAGGTATAGACAGGACCCCGGACGGAGCGGCCGAAGCGCCGCCCCCCGACTGGTCCGGATGAACTTGACATAGAAGACGCGCATAACCGCAGGCCGGCGACGCGAACTGAGCGGAAAACACGGTTCCGGCCTGCCTTTTTATGCGGTACGCACATGCGCGCAGGCACGCGAGGGAGTACGGCCCGGGCCGGCGCAACCGCACGAAGCAGGGATCATGTACGAACGAACGGTGGACTTTCTGAGGGAAGTGAGGACGGAGCTCTCCAAGGTGAGCTGGCCGAGCCGGAACGAACTGATCGGCTCGACGACCGTGGTCATAATCATCACGCTCATCCTGGCCGCCTTCACCGGCGTGATCGACTTCATCCTGTCCATCATACTGAGCCGTCTGCTCGGGGCCTGACGCGTAGCGACCCATGATGAGGTGATCAATGGACAAGCGCTGGTACGTGATTCATACCTACTCGGGTCACGAGAACAAGGTGAAGACCCACCTGGAGAAACTCAAGGTCCGGGAAGGGTTGGAAGAGAAGATCGGCGAGATCCTCATCCCTACCGAAGAAATCGTAGAGATGAAGCAGGGGAAGAAAACTTCTACCATACGGAAGCTTTTCCCGAGCTACGTCCTCGTGGAAATGGAGATGGACCGTGATTCCTGGCACCTGGTGACCAACGCGCCGGGCGTTACCCATTTCGTCGGGAGCGGGCCCCGGCCGCAGCCCCTGCGGGAGAGTGAGCTGAACCGCATACTGCACCGGGACGAGCCTTCCAAGGAAAAGGGAGAAGGCGTGGAGATCCCCTACCGGACCGGCGACCAGGTCAAGGTGACGGACGGACCGTTCACCGATTTTACCGGCGTGGTGGAAGCGATACATCCGGACCGGCAGAAGCTGAAGGTCATGGTGAGCATTTTCGGACGCGCGACCCCGGTGGAACTCGACTTCCTCCAGGTCTCGCACGTCACGTAGGAGGGTGCTTTGGCTAAGAAGATAACTACGGTGATCAAGCTCCAGGTACCGGCCGGGCAGGCGAATCCGGCGCCGCCGGTGGGATCGGCCCTCGGCCAGCACGGCGTCAATCCCATGGAGTTCTGCAAGGTCTTCAACGCGAAGACCAATGACCAGATGGGGCTGATTATACCGGTCGTGATCACGGTGTACGCCGACCGCAGTTTCTCCTTCATCACGAAGACGCCCCCGGCCGCGGTGCTGCTCAAGCGCGAGGCCGGCCTGGCGAAGGCTTCGGGCGAGCCCAACCGGGAGAAGGTAGGCAAGGTAACCCGGGACCAGGTGAGGCAGATCGCCGAACTCAAGAAGCCGGACCTGAACGCCGCGGATACGGAAGCGGCCATGCGCATGATCGAAGGCACGGCCCGCAGCATGGGCATAGAGGTGGAAGGCTAACCGAGGGAAGTCGCAAGGAGACGGGCCATGAAAAGAGGCAGACGCTACCTGGCCGCCAGGGAGAAGGTGGAAGCGGGGAAGGACTATCCCCTCGAGGACGCGTTGACGATCGTCAAGGAATCCTCGAAGACGAAATTCGACGAGACCGTCGATGTGGCCATGCGGCTGAACGTGGATCCCCGCCACGCGGACCAGATGGTTCGGGGCGCTATCGCGCTGCCCCACGGAACGGGAAAGGAAACCAGGGTACTCGTGCTGACCCGGGGCGAAGCGCAGAAGGACGCCCAGGAAGCCGGCGCGGACTACGTCGGCGCCGACGAGTACATCGAGCAGATCGAGAAGGGCTGGACCGATTTCGACGTCGTGATCGCCACGCCCGATATCATGCGTGACGTCGGCAAGCTGGGCCGCGTACTGGGTCCAAGGGGCCTCATGCCCAACCCGAAGAGCGGCACCGTGACCTTCGACGTCGGTCCCGCGGTCCGGGAAGTCAAGGCGGGCCGGATCGAATACCGCGTGGACCGCAACGGCAACCTGCACGGTCCCGTGGGAAAGGTGTCCTTCTCCGTGGAGCAGCTGACGGAGAACGCCTCGACGTTCATCGACGCGGTCATGCGGGCGAAGCCTGCATCCGCCAAAGGGCAATACATCAGGCGTCTTACCGTCTCCTCCGCCATGGGACCTGGCGTACAGGTCGACCGCCAGGCGGCGGCCCGCGAGGCGTAGACGACGCATCCACGGCCCGGAAGCCGTTGACGGCCCGGAAGCCGTTGACGGCCCGGAAGCCGTTGA
>VXRC01000022.1:2410-15215 GCA_009838645.1 Gemmatimonadota bacterium
ACGGCCCGGAAGCCGTTGACGGCCCGGAAGCCGTTGACGGCCCGGAAGCCGTTGAAATCAAAGGAGTCTCGACACCATGCCCCAGCCGCGTGCCGTTAAAGAGCGGATCGTCCAGGATCTGTCGACGCGATTGAAGGAAACCGATAGCGTGTACCTGACGGACCTCACCGGCCTGGACGTCGGCGAGGTAACCGAACTGCGAAGCCGGTTGCGGGCGGAGTCCGTGGAGTGCCGCGTCATCAAGAACACGCTGACGCGCCTCGCCGTCGCGGACGCGGGTCTGCCCGACCTGGGCGAGACCCTGGACGGACCGACGGCGCTCGTCTTTTCGGCCGACCCGGTGACCCCGGCGAAGATCCTCATCGAGTTCGGCAAGGACCACGAAGAACGCCCCCGCATCAAGGGCGGGTTCCTGACCGGCGAGATCATCGACGCATCGCAGGCCGTGACGCTTTCAGAGCTGCCCGGCAGAGACGAGCTGCTGGCCAGGACGGTGGGCGGCATCGCCGCGCCGATCAGCGGCCTCGTGTTCACGTTGTCCGGCGTGCTGAGCGGCCTGGTCCGCACCCTGTCGGCTCTATCGCAGCAGAAGGCGACGCAGCAGGAGCGTTGAGCAGAAGATCAAGAACAACAACGGCAGTATCCCTTAAATCCAATGGAGGTAAGCATCATGGCCGTGTCCGATATCGTAGATCAGATTGAACAGCTGACGGTGCTGGAATTGAATGATCTCGTGAAGACGCTTGAAGACAAATTCGGTGTTTCAGCCGCGGCGACGGTGGCTGTCGCCGCACCCGGCGCCGCAGACGCGGCCGCGCCGGTGGAGGAGGAGAAAGACAGCTTCGACGTCGTGCTGACCGGTTTCGGCGACAAGAAGATCCAGGTCATCAAGGTCGTGCGCGCGATCACGGGCCTGGGACTGAAAGAGGCCAAGGCACTGGTTGACGGCGTTCCCGGCGCACTGAAGGAGGGCGTCCCGAAAGAAGAGGCCGACGACATTCAGAAGCAGATCGAAGAAGCGGGCGGAACAGTCGAACTCAAATAGGCGGGAAGGTAAGTCAGGACCGGGTCCGCGCGGCATGTGCGGCGATCCCGTCACGCGCACGGGGTCGTTGCCTTGCGTCCGCGGGTACTATTCACCTACCTGCCGAAAGGAAGTGGTCAGCCGATGGATAATACCCAGATCACACGCCACGATTATTCCAAACTGCCCTCCATCATCGAAATGCCGAATCTTCTGGCGGTCCAGATAGATTCCTTCAACGCGTTTCTCCAGGCCGACGTGCCCGTTTCCGAACGCCGGAACCAGGGCCTGCAGGCCGTTTTCCTCGACATATTCCCCATCACGGACATCCACGAGCACTTCTCGCTCGAGTTCATCGAGTACATGCTCGGAGAGCCCAAGTACACCGTTCTCGAGTGCCAGGAACGGGGCATGACCTACGCGATCCCCCTGAAGGCGCGTCTGCGCCTGGTGATCCGCGAGGAAGGGGACGGTAAAAACGTAAAGGGCGACGGCAAAAACGCAAAGGCAAAGGCCGAAAGCAAGAAGGTCAAGGACATCATCGAGCAGACCGTCTTCCTCGGCGAGCTCCCCCTGATCACGGAGAAGGGCACCTTCATCATCAACGGCGCCGAACGGGTCATCGTGTCCCAGTTGCAGCGCTCCTACGGCGTGTTCTTCTCGGAAGAGACCCACCCCAACGGCAAGCAGCTTTATTCGGCCCGCATCATTCCGGAGCACGGCACCTGGCTGGAGTTCAGCCTGGACGTGAACGATGTGCTCTTCGTCCACATCGACCGGAAGCGGAAATTCCCCGTGACGCTGCTGCTGCGGGCTTTGGGCTACGAAAGCAACGAAGATATCTACCAGTTGTTCTATGAGTTCGACGACGTCCGGGCCAACAAGACCGGCGATCTCGTCGGCCGGAGCATCGGCGCAAAGGTGGTCGACAAGAAGACCGACGAGGTGATTGCCGAGAGCGGCGAACCGCTGACGGAAGCGCTGGCGGAACGTCTGGCCGAAGGGAACGGCCACCCGGGCAAGGTCAAGATCGTCCGGATGGACCCGACCCGGGAGCCGGATGTCCTGGCCAATACCTTCAAGAAGGATACGACCGCCACGTCGGAAGAGGCGCTTTCCAAGATGTACAGCCTGCTGCGGCCGGGCGATCCGCCCAACCTGGAAACGGCCCAGGCCCTGATGGACCGCATGTTCTTCAACCAGAAGCGGTACAACCTGGCGGCCGTCGGGCGCCACCGGCTCAACAAGCGCCTGAACCTGGACGTGCCCATCGATACCACCATCCTGACGTCGAACGACTTCATCGCCATCATCGACTACCTGCTGAAACTGCGCCGGGGCGAAGGCGTCACGGACGACATCGACCACCTGGGCAACCGGCGGACGCGGTCCGTGGGCGAACTCCTCGCCCAGCAGTTCAATACCGGACTGACCCGCATGTCCCGGACCATCCGGGACCGGATCAGCCTCCACGACGCCGACTCGATCACGCCCCAGGACCTGGTGAACGCCCGGACGGTCTCTTCGGTGATCGCGGCGTTCTTCGGCAGCAGCCAGCTGTCGCAGTTCATGGAGCAGACCAACCCCCTGGCCGAACTGACGCACAAGCGCAGGCTCAGTTCACTCGGCCCGGGCGGCCTGGACCGGTCGCACGCCAGCTTCGAGGTCCGCGACGTGCACCATACCCACTACGGGCGCATCTGTCCCATCGAGACGCCGGAAGGTCCGAACATCGGCCTGATCGCCTACATGGGCACCTACGGCAGGATCAACCGGTTCGGCTTCATCGAAACGCCTTACCGCCGGGTGGAGAAAGGCCGGATCACCGAGAAGATCGACTACCTGTCGGCCGATCAGGAAGAGGACTACATGATCGCCCAGGCGGCGATTTCGCTGGACGACGAAGGACGCATCGTCGGCCGCATTCCCACGCGCAACAAGGGCGACATCAAGCTGGTAGACCCCGCAGAGGTCGACTACATGGATGTTTCGCCGAAGCAGATCCTCGGCGTGTCCGCGGCCCTGATCCCCTTCCTGGAACACGACGACGCCAACCGGGCCCTCATGGGATCCAACATGCAGCGGCAGGCGGTACCCCTCCTGCGCACCGAGGCGCCCCTCGTGGGCACCGGCATGGAGCGGAAGGTCGCCGTGGATTCCGGCGCGGTGGTAGTCGCCAGGCAGAGCGGGACCGTAACGCAGGTCTCGGCCGACATGATCACGGTGACGCCGGACGAGACCGATGATTCCGATCTCTTCGACACCCCGCCCGACGTGTATCCGCTGACCAAGTTCAAGAAATCCAACCAGGAGACCTGCATCAACCAGAAGCCGATCGTGCAGACCGGCGCCCGCGTGGAAGCGGGGCAGGTGCTCGCGGACGGGCCGGCCACGGACCAGGGTGAACTCGCCCTTGGCCGCAACGTGCTGACCGCCTTCATGTCCTGGGAAGGATACAATTTCGAAGACGCCATCGTCGTCAGCGAAAGACTGGTCAAGCAGGATATCTTCTCTTCCATCCACATCACCGAGTTCGAGCTTCCCGCCCGCGAGACGAAAGTGGGCACCGAGGAGTTCACCTGCGAGATCCCCAACGTGAGCGAGGACGCCGTCCGCAACCTGGATGAATCCGGCATTATCCGGATCGGCGCCGAAGTGGGGCCCGGCGACATCCTCGTGGGCAAGGTGACCCCGAAGGGCGAACGGGAGCTGTCCCCGGAGGAACGCCTGCTGCGTGCCATCTTCGGCGAGAAGGCCGGCGACGTGCGGGACGCCTCCCTGAAGGCGCCCCCGGGCATGCAGGGCATCGTCATCGATACCCGCCTCTACAGCCGCAAGGACAGCGACAGCGTCGCCCGCGAGAAGGAACGGGAGACCCTGCGCGAACTCGAGCGCGACTACCAGCAGCGCATCGACCAGGTCAAGGAGACACGCAACGACAAGCTAAAGGAACTGCTCGGGGGCAAGGTGTGCGTCGAGCTTCGGGACGGCGAGACGGACGAAGTCGTGGTCCCGGCCAAGCGGAAATACACGGACAGCCGGCTGGCGGAACTCGAATTCGACCGGGTCATCCAGAGTGAGCGGTGGGTGGTCAACGCGGCCCTGAACGAACAGGTCCGGAAGGTGATCCAGGCTTCGGCCAAGAACATCCGGGAAATCGAGAACCAGCTGGAACGCGAGCAGGAGAAGATCCGGCGCGGCGACGAACTGGCCCCCGGCGTGATTCAACTGGTCAAGGTGTACGTGGCCAAGAAGAGAAAGCTCTCCGTGGGCGACAAGATGGCCGGCCGGCACGGGAACAAGGGCGTGGTGGCGAAGATCGTCCCGGAAGAGGACATGCCCTACCTGCCGGACGGACGCCATATCGACATCATCCTGAATCCGCTCGGCGTGCCGGGCCGGATGAATCTCGGCCAGATCATGGAGATCCACATCGGATGGGTCGCGCGGGAAGAGGGAAGGTATATCGCGACACCGGTGTTCGACGGGGCGTCCATCGCCGAAATCAAGAATGCGCTGGACGACGCCGGCCTGCCCGAATCCGGCAAGAGTACGCTCTACGACGGCAAGACGGGCCTGCCCTTCGACAAGGAAGTCACGGTCGGCTACATGTACGTCATGAAGCTGAACCACCTGGTCGAAGACAAGATCCATGCACGGTCGATCGGTCCCTACTCCCTGGTTACGCAGCAGCCGCTCGGCGGAAAGGCCCAGTTCGGCGGCCAGCGTTTCGGCGAAATGGAGGTCTGGGCCCTGCAGGCCTACGGCGCTTCGTACACGCTGCAGGAGATGCTGACCGTGAAGTCGGACGACGTCAACGGCCGTTCCCGGCTGTACGAGGCCATCGTCAAGGGCGACAACCCGCCGGAACCGGGGATACCGGAATCCTTCAACGTCCTCGTCAAGGAACTCCAGAGCCTGGCCCTGGACGTCCAGCTCGAAGAGTGAAACGGTTAACACCTCGCCAAGGCGGTCCCGGAGGGACTCCGGCCGCCGACATGCCGACCCGAGGCTTGCAGCGATGATAATGATCAGGAGGTGTCACCAGTGGTCGATCTAATGCACAAGCAGCCCAAGAACCGCAGCACGATCCGGATACAGCTGGCCTCCCCCGAAACGATCCGCAGGTGGTCCTACGGGGAAGTGACGAAACCGGAGACCATCAACTACCGGACGTTCAAGCCGGAACGCGACGGCCTCTTCTGCGAGCGCATCTTCGGTCCCGTGAAGGACTGGGAGTGCAACTGCGGCAAGTACAAGCGGATCCGCTACCGCGGCGTCATCTGCGACCGTTGCGGCGTGGAAGTCACGCAGGCCAAGGTGCGGCGTGAACGGCTCGGACACATCGAGCTGGCCGTACCGGTCTGCCATATCTGGTATTTCAAGTCGCCCCCCAGCCGCATCGGCAACCTGCTGAACCTCTCCATCAGGAACCTGGAACGGGTGATCTACTACGAGTGCTACGTCATGCTGGACCCGGGAGACACCGAGTACCAGACCGGCGAGATCATCGACCAGGACACTTTCATGGACCTCGAGGAAGCGGGCCATGAATTCGAGGCGGACATGGGCGCGGGCGCCCTGCGCCGCCTGCTGTCCGAGATCGACATCGAAGAGCTTTCCGTCGAACTGCGGACCCGGGTACGGATGGAAACGTCGGTCCAACGGAAGAACGACGCGCTGAAGCGGCTGAAGGTGGTTGAGGCGTTCCGGAACTCCAACGGACCGGACTCCGACGGCAACCGGCCCGAATGGATGATCATGGAAGTGCTGCCGGTCATCCCTCCCGACCTGCGGCCGCTGGTGCCCCTGGAAGGCGGAAGGTTCGCCACCTCCGATCTCAACGACCTGTACCGGCGCGTCATCAACCGGAACAACCGGCTCAAGAAACTGCTCGAGATCCGCGCGCCGGACGTCATCCTGCGCAACGAGAAGCGGATGCTGCAGGAAGCGGTGGACGCGCTGCTCGACAACGGCCGCCGTTCGCGGGCCGTGCGGGGAGACGGAAACCGGTCCCTCAAGTCCCTCTCGGATTTGCTCAAGGGCAAGCAGGGGCGTTTCCGCCAGAACCTGCTCGGCAAGCGGGTGGACTACTCGGGCCGTTCCGTGATCGTGGTGGAACCCGAGCTCAAGATCCACCAGTGCGGGCTGCCCAAGAACATCGCCCTGGAGCTTTTCAAGCCCTTCATCATCCAGCGGCTGGAAGACAGGGGCTTCGTGCAGACGGTCAAGAGCGCGAAGAAGATCGTGGAACGCGAGGAGCCCGAGGTCTGGGACATCCTCGAAGAGATCATCAAGGACCACCCTGTCCTGCTGAACCGGGCGCCCACCCTGCACCGGCTGGGTATCCAGGCTTTCATGCCGGTGCTCGTGGAAGGCAAGGCCATCCGCATCCACCCGCTCGTCTGCGAAGCCTTCAACGCCGATTTCGACGGCGACCAGATGCCGGTGCACGTCCCCATGTCCTTCGAGGCCCAGATCGAGGCCCGGGTGCTGATGCTGTCCTCGAACAACATCCTAGATCCGAAGAACGGGCAGCCGATCTGCGCGCCCAGCAAGGACATCGTCCTGGGATGCTACTACCTGACCAAGGAGCTCACGGGCTGCCGGGGCGAAGGCAAGATCTTCTCGAGCGTTTCCGAGGTGATGCTCGCCTTCGACAACGACCTCGTGGATCTCCATGCCATCATCAAGCTGCGCCACGAGGGCAAGATGATGGAAACGACCGTCGGCCGGGTCATCTTCAACCAGATCCTGCCGCCGGAGATCGGCTTCCAGAATGAGGTGTTCGACAGCTCGGCCATCCGGGACATGGTGGCCACCGTATACCGCCAGCTGGGGAACTACCGCACGTGCGTGCTTCTCGATGAAGTCAAGCGGCTGGGTTTCCACTACGCGACCCTTTCGGGCCTGACCTCGGGCATCGACGACGTGGTCATCCCCGACGAGAAGGCGCAGATGATCAGTGACGCGGAAGCCGAGGTGCGATCCATCCAGGATCAGTACGAGGGCCACGCCATCACCGAGGGCGAGCGCTACAACAAGGTGATCGACGTGTGGCAGCACACCCGGACCAAGCTGAACGAGGTCGTCGAGACCACGCTCGAGGAGTCGGACGACGGCTTCAATCCCTTCTACATGATGATGGCCTCCGGCGCGCGGAGCAAGCTGGACCAGGTGGGACAGCTGTGCGGCATGCGCGGCCTCATGGCCAAGCCCCAGCGGAAGGTCGTCGGACAGGTCGGCGAGTACATCGAGACGCCCATCCTGTCCAACCTCAAGGAAGGGCTTACGGTACTCGAGTACTTCACCTCCAGCCACGGCGGGCGCAAGGGACTGGCCGACACCGCCCTCAAGACCGCCGACGCCGGCTACCTGACACGGCGTCTGGTGGACGTGGCGCAGAACGTGATCATCAACGAGGCGGACTGCGGCACGATCCGCGGCATCGAGATCGGCGCCCTGAAGGAAGGCGCGAACGTCATGGAACCGCTGGGCGACCGGGTACTGGGCCGGGTCGTGCTGGACGACATCTACGACCCCATCACGCGGGAACTGCTGACGGCCGCCGGCGAGGAGATCAACGAGGAAGTCGCCGACCTCATCGAACAGCGCGGCGGCGTGCAGTACTCGGACGATCCCGATGCGGAGATGAGCGAGACCGTGCACATCCGGTCCGTGCTGACCTGCGAGACCAAGCGCGGCGTGTGCGCCCGGTGCTACGGCCGGAACCTCGCCACGGGCTCCATGGTGGAAATGGGCGAGGCCGTCGGCGTCATGGCGGCGCAGAGCATCGGCGAGCCGGGTACGCAGCTGACGCTCCGCACCTTCCACATCGGCGGGATCGCGAGCCGCGACGCCACGCAGAACAAGATTACCACGAAACATGCGGGCAAGGCCGTCTTTACCGCGGTCGAAACCGTCACCCAGGAAGACGGCGCCCAGGTCGTCATCGGGCGGGCCGGCGAGATCACGATCCTGGACGCCGACGACAACCGGCGGGACCACTTCTTCATCCCCTACGGCGCGGTCATGCTCACGGAGGACGGCGACGTCGTCGAGGAGAACCAGGCCCTGTTCGAATGGAACCCCTACAACATCCCGATCATCGCCGTCCAGGCCGGCGAAGTGCAGCTCGAAGACGTGGTGGCGGGAGAGACGCTGCGTGAACAGCTGGACGACACCACGGGCATGCGGCAGAAGGTGATCACGGAGAACCGGGGTTCCAGGGCGCTCCATCCGCGTATCTACATCGCGGACGCCAAGGGCAAGAAGAAGGATGAATACAATCTGCCCACCGGCGCCCACCTGCTCGTCACCGAGTTCACGGACCAGAGCAATACCGAACGCACCCACGTGCAGCCCGGTACGGTCCTCGCGCGCATACCGCGCTCCATCGGCAGGACCCGGGACATTACCGGCGGCCTGCCGCGCGTCGCCGAGCTCTTCGAGGCGCGCCGGCCGCGCGACCCCGCCACGGTGGCGAAGGTGGACGGCGTAGTGAAGGTCGCCGGTATCGTCCGGCGCTCCCACCGCCTCCTCGTCCGCGCCGACGACGGGTCGGAACAGGAATACCTGATCCCCCAGGGCCGCCATCTCAGCGTGCGCGACGGCGACCGGGTGCAGGCGGGCGAGCCCCTGTCCGAAGGGTCCATCGATCCCCACGACATTCTCGAGATCCAGGGGGTGAACGCCGTACAGGAGTACCTGGTGAACCAGATCCAGGAAGTCTACCGCATGCAGGGCGTGAGCATCAACGACAAGCACGTGGAAGTCATCGTGCGCCAGATGCTCCAGAAGGTCAAGGTGGACGACCCGGGCGACACGGAGTTTCTGAAGGGCGAGGCCGTGGACCGCACCCGTTTCCAGTGGGAGAACGACCGCGTGCTGCGCGAAGGCGGCGACCCGGCGACGAACCAGCCGCTCTTGCTGGGCATCGCCAAGGCCGCGCTGAGTACCGAGAGCTTCGTCTCCGCGGCGGCCTTCCAGGAAACGACGCGCGTACTGACCGAAGCGGCCATCCAGGGCAAGCGGGATGCGCTCCTCGGACTGAAGGAGAATGTGATCATGGGTCACCTGATACCCGCTGGTACGGGGCTGGACCGGTACAGCCAGATGCGGCTCGTGGACGAAGAGGGCAACGAGATCGAGCCACCGGCCATCGAACCGGAGCCGTTCTTCGACGCGGAGTCGGTGAATGGCGACGCGGAAGCGGTGAGCGCAGAGGCGAAAGCGGCGAGCGCAGAGGCGAAAGCGGCGAGCGCAGAGGCGAAAGCGGCGAGCGCAGACGGGGAATCGGCGAGCGCAGACGGGGAGGCCAAGACCTCCGAAACCGTGCAGAACGTGGCCGAGGCCGAGACGCCGCCCGTGGAAACCGTCTGACCCATGTGGACGCAGTCCATGACCGGGCGCCGCCGGGTTGACGGCGGCGCTCGTTTTTTTGGCAAAAAGCGCTTGACACCGTAAACGGAACTGATTAAATTTTTCCACCTATGGCTTTTGGGGGAAATGCGTTTTGACCAGACCCCTGAAACCCATGTTTCACAGGCTTGTCCGGGTCGGTACAACAGGGAAGGTTGGGCGGAAATGCCAACGATAAACCAGCTCATACGCCACGGCCGGAAGAAGTCGCAGCGTAAGACGAAATCACCCGCGTTGCGCGGCAGTCCCCAGAAACGGGGCAACTGCCTGCAGGTGAAGACGCAGACGCCCAAGAAGCCGAATTCGGCGTTGCGGAAAATAGCCCGCGTCCGCCTGATGAACGGCATCGAGGCCACCTGTTACATCCCGGGCGAGAGCCATAACCTGCAAGAGCACAATATCGTTCTGGTCCGGGGCGGCCGGGTGAAGGACCTGCCCGGCGTGCGGTACCACATCATCCGCGGCGCGCTGGACGCCAGCGGAGTGCCCGACCGGCGCAACGGGCGTTCGAAATACGGAACCAAGAAGCCCAAGTAGGCGGGAAGCAAATCCTGGAAGTACACCCTGGCCGTACGTTAGGGAGCATGAGATGGCAAGACGGAAAGAAGTCGTAAGACGGGAACCGGAGCCGGACTGGAAGTACAACAGCGTACTGGTGTCCAAGTTCATCAACGGATTGATGCGCAAGGGGAAGAAGAGCATCGCGGAACGCGTATTCTACCAGGCCCTCGATCTGATCGAGGAACGCACGAGCCAGGAACCGCTGCCCGTTTTCGAGAAGGCGATCAAGATCGTCGGTCCCGTCGTGCATGTCAAATCCCGCCGGGTGGGCGGTTCGACCTACCAGGTTCCCGTGGAAGTGCGGGATGACCAGCAGCGGGCCATGGCGATTCGCTGGATCATCGATGCCGCGCGGGCCCGTTCAGAGAAGAACATGTTCGAGTGCCTGGCGGGAGAGTTTACCGCCGCCGCCAGGGGGGAGGGCGCCGCCGTCCGCCGCAAGGAAGAGACGTACCGGATGGCGGAAGCGAACCGGGCCTTCGCCCATTACAGGTGGTAGCGGCGTATCGATATCACGTCGAAACAGTAAAAACGGATCATCCCTCGCGATGATCCGTACTTTATGAGGTAGATGACGCAGTGACTGAGACAACGATCAAGCCGAAAGAAAAAATGTCCGAAGCATACCAAAAGCACGCTTCCGAATCGAACCTGGAAAAGACCAGGAACATCGGGATCATGGCCCATATCGACGCGGGCAAGACGACCACCACCGAACGCATCCTCTATTATACGGGACGCGTGCGGAGAATGGGCGAGGTACACGACGGCGCAGCGACCATGGACTGGATGGAGCAGGAACGCGAACGGGGCATCACGATAACGTCCGCGGCCACGACATCCTTCTGGCGCGACCACCGGATCAATATCATCGATACGCCCGGTCACGTCGACTTTACGGTCGAGGTGGAACGATCGCTGCGCGTGCTTGACGGCTCCGTGGCGATTTTTTGTGCCGTGGGCGGCGTCGAGCCGCAGTCCGAGACCGTGTGGCGGCAGGCCGACAAGTACGGCGTGCCCCGCCTGGCCTACGTGAACAAGATCGACCGCGTCGGGGCGGACTTCCACCAGGTCGTCTCCATGATACACGAACGGCTCGGGGCCAACGCCATCCCGATCCAGCTGCCCATCGGCGCCGGCGACCTGTTTACCGGGTCCATCGACCTGGTCTCCATGAAAGCCCGCAGCTACCACGAAGACAACATGGGCGCCACGTACGACGAGCACGACATCCCGAAGGACCTGGTCGAATATGCCGCGGAGCACCGGAACAAGCTGATCGAGAGCCTCGCCGAAGTGGACGAGGAACTGATGGAAACCTACCTGTCCGGCGAGGTACCGACGGCTTCCGAATTGCAGGGCGCCATTCGCCGGGCCACGCTGTCGGTCAGCCTGATCCCCGTCCTGGTAGGCTCTTCCTTCCGCAACAAGGGCGTCCAGGCGCTGCTCGACGCGATCGTCGACTACCTGCCGTCGCCCCAGGACGTGCCGCCCGTCACGGGCAAGAATACCTTGACCGGCGAACAGGAAACGCGGGAGAGCGTGCCCGACGCGCCGCTGTCCGGCGTGGCCTTCAAGATCATGACCGACCCCCATGTGGGCAAGCTGGCCTTCTACCGGATCTATTCCGGCACGCTGCCCGCCGGATGTTACGTGTTGAATACAAGGACCAACCGGCGCGAGCGAATCAGCCGGATCCTGCAGATGCACGCCAACAAACGGGAACAGCTCAAGGCCGCCGAAGCGGGCGATATCGTCGCGCTCGTGGGGGTAAAGGACGTGGCGACGGGCGATACGCTTTGCGACCCCGAGTGGCCCATCGCCCTCGAAGCAATGGAGTTTCCCAAGCCCGTGATGTCCGTCGCGGTCGAACCCAGGACCCGGGCGGACGAAGAAAAGCTCAGCCAGTCCCTCCAGAAGCTCTCCGAAGAAGATCCCACTTTCCGCGTACATACCGATGAAGAAACCAGTCAACTGATCATCTCCGGCATGGGTGAACTGCACCTCGAGATCCTGGTGGACCGCATGCTGCGAGAGTTCCGCGTGGAAGCGAACGTGGGGCGTCCCCAGGTCGCCTACCGGGAGACCATCGGCACGGCCGTGAAGAGCGAAGGCCGATTCGTGCGGCAGTCGGGCGGACGCGGGCAGTTCGGGCACGTGTGGCTCGATATGGAGCCGGTGAAGGACGGGGACGGCGTGGAATTCGTGAACGGCATCGTCGGCGGGGTCATCCCGAGGGAGTTCATCTCTTCCGTCGAGGCCGGCGTCCGGGAAGCCGCCCATAACGGCGTGCTCGCCGGATACACGGTGCAGGGCGTCAAGGTCACCCTGTACGACGGCTCCTACCACGAAGTCGATTCGTCCGAGGTAGCCTTCAAGGTGGCGGCCTCCATGGCCTTCCAGGACGGCATGCGCAAGGCCGAACCCGCGTTGCTGGAACCGGTCATGGACGTGGAAGTGGCGGTCCCCAGCGAATACGTGGGCACCGTGGTCGGCGACCTGAACGCGCGCCGGGGGCGCATCGGCGGGATCATTCCCCGGACGGACGCGCAGGTCGTGGCGGCCACCGTTCCCCTGAGCGAGATGTTCGGCTACACGACGGCACTGCGTTCCGCCACGCAGGGACGGGCCGTGTCCACCATGCAGTTCTCGCATTACTCGGAAGTGCCGGAGAGCATCAAGCAGGAGATTCTGGAAAAGATTCGCGGCGGCGCATAACGGTTTAATATCTGGAGGATTTGCAGCATGTCGAAGGAAAGATTCGAGCGTACCAAAACCCACGTGAACATCGGCACGATC
>VXRC01000023.1 GCA_009838645.1 Gemmatimonadota bacterium
TGCCCACCCACCCCACGCTGGACGACATTTTAAAGGCACGCCGATTCCTCGACCAACACCTGTCTCCGACGCCCATGTACCGGTCCGCGGGGTTCAGCGAAACGCTAGGGTTGGAACTCCACGTAAAATACGAGAATTTCCAACCCATCCGCTCCTTCAAGGTGAGGGGCGGACTGTACACCATGTCCTTGCTCGACCTGGCGCAGTGCGCCAGGGGGGTAACCACGGCGTCCACCGGCAACCATGGCCAGGGCATCGCTTACGGCGGCGGCGTGATGGGGATCCCCGTCAAGGTGGTCGTGCCTCACGGAACGCCCGAGGTGAAGAGCGACGCCATCCGCCGCCTCGGCGCCGAGTTGGTCGTCCACGGCGAGACGATCGCCGACGGGTTCGCACGGTCTCGGGAAATCGCCGAAGAGACCGGCATGGTGTACATCGAAGACGGGGAGGACTTCGGCCTCATGGCGGGCGCGGGCACCATCGGCCTGGAAATCATGGAGGACCTGCCGGACGTGGACACGGTGGTGCTACCCGTGGGCGGCGGAAACCTGATCGCGGGCGTGGGCACGGCCATCAAGGCCACCCATCCGGACGTTCGTCTCATCGGCGTCCAGGCGTCCAACGCGCCTTCGGTCTACCGGTCCTGGCAGGAAGGCCGGACCGTGACCACCGCGACCTGCGACACCTTCGCCGGGGGACTGGCGACGACCTACCCGGGCGGCCTGGCCTTCGATGTCCTTAGAGACCGGGTCGACGAAATGCATCTCGTCTCCGAGGAAGAGATGAAGCGGGCGATCCCCGTCGTCCTCGAACACACGGGGTTCATCGCGGAAGGCGCGGCCGCGGCGGTATTCGCCCTGTGCATGCGCGAGGCGGCGGCGTGGCGGGGCCGGCGCGTCGCCTCGCTGTTCAGCGGCGGCAATTTAGGGATGGACGGCGTGCGCGAGATGGTCCAAAACCTGAAAGAATAGCATCCAGCTGGCCGATGTAAGGGGAGTAATGAAGCTATGAACGTTGCGCAGGCCGTTGCCCACGTATTGAAGAAGGAAGGCGTCGAATACCTCTTCGCGTACCCGGTCAATCCACTGATCGAAAGCGCCGCGGAACTGGACATCCGCACGGTGATCGTCCGCCAGGAACGGATCGGCCTCCACATGGCCGATGCGATGAGCCGGTTGACTTCCGGCCGCAATATCGGCGTGTTCTGCATGCAGAGCGGGCCGGGCACGGAGAACGCCTACGGCGGCGTGGCGCAGGCCTTCGGGGAATCCGTGCCCATCGTGGTGCTCCCCATGGGGTACCGGAGGAAGGTCGCACAGTTGTCACCGAATTTCCACGCCTATCTCAACTTCCAGCACATCACCAAGTCCTGCGAATACCTGGTGCTCCCCGAGACCGTATCGGAGGTCATGAGGCGGGCCTTCACCCAGGTAAGGAACGGGCGGCCCGGCCCGGCGCTGGTGGAGTTCCCGACCGACCTGCTCGGTGAAGAGGTGCCCGGGCCCTTCGACTACCGGCCGACGCCGTCCGTGCGCGTCGGACCCGATCCGGACGCGATGCGCGACGCCGCCGAGGCCCTGGTCGCGGCGGAGCGGCCGGTCATCTACGCCGGACAGGGGGTGCACTACGCGGAGGCGTGGTCCGAACTGAAACAGCTGGCCGAGCTGCTCGAGGCGCCGGTCACCACCAGCCTGGACGGCAAGAGCGCCTTCCCCGAAAACCACCCGCTTTCCCTGGGGAACGGGGGCCGGTCGATGCCGGAGCCTGTGCACGTCTTCGTACAGAACGCCGACGTGATCTTCGGCATCGGGTGCAGCTTCACCCGGACGAATTTCGGCCTGACCATGCCGGAGGGAAAGACCTACATCCACGCCACGCTGGATCCCGGCGACATCAACAAGGACGTGGCGTGCCACTATCCGATCGTGGGCGATGCCGCGCTCACCCTCCGGGCCCTCATCGACGAGGTTTCGGACCGGTTGAAAAACAAGCCGCGGGGCCGGTACGAAGGGATCGTGACCGAAATTCAGGCGATAAGACAGCGCTGGATAAACGCCTGGATGCCGAAACTAAAGGATGCCTCCACGCCTTTCTCCCCTTACCGGGTCATCAGCGACATGATCGACACCGTCGACATCGACCGGACCATCATCACCCACGACGCGGGCAGTCCACGGGACCAGTTGACCCCCTTCTGGCCCTCGACCACGCCCCTGAGCTACATCGGCTGGGGCAAGACCACCCAACTCGGCTACGGACTCGGGCTGGCCATGGGCGCGAAGCTGGTCCACCCGGACCGGCTCTGCATCAACGTGTGGGGCGACGCGGCCATCGGGTTCACGGGCATGGATTTCGAGACGGCCGTGCGCGAGCGCATCCCCATCCTCTCCGTGCTGTTCAACAACCACTCCATGGCCATCGAGATTCCCGTCATGCCTACGTCGCAGGCGAAGTACGGGGCGACCGATATTTCGGGGAACTATGCCCTGATGGCGGAGGCCTTCGGCGGCTACGGGGAGCGGGTCGAGTCTCCCGACGAGATCATCCCGGCGCTGAAGCGGGGGATCAGAAAGACGGAGGAAGGCGTGCCGGCGCTGCTGGAGTTCATGACCAGCAAGGAAATCGACTTCTCGTTCTTCTAAGGGTTGGCGACGCCGTGTCTGGGCGCGCCGCGCACCGCGCGCCCGCGCGTCCTACCGGTCGAAACGATCCGCCAGGAACGGGGCCATGGCTGCGGGTACCGCGCCGTGCTCCAGGTGGTCCGCGATGAGCCGGCCGGTTATCGGGGCGAGGAGAATGCCGTTGCGGAAGTGGCCCGTGGCGAGGACGAGGCGTTCCAGGCCCGCCGGGCCGAGTATGGGTTTGCCGTCCCTGGACATGGGACGCAGCCCGGCCCAGGTTTCCACGACCGGCGCTTCCGCCAGTCCGGGCGCCATGCGCAGCCCCTCCCTGATCACACCGGATACGCCGCCCGCGGTCACGCTGGCGTCGAACCCGGTCTTCTCCACCGTGGCGCCCATCAGCACGCGTCCATCCCTGCGGGGTACGAGGTACAGTTCCAGGCCGTAGACGACGCGGCCCAGGGGCGGGACGCCGCGCCCGTCGACGCAGACCATCTGGCCCCGCACGGGGTGGACCGGCGGCGGCGATCCCGGGATCCACTTCAGCAGGCCGGACCAGGCGCCGGCCGCGACAACCACGCGTTCCGCTCCGATGCGTTCGCCGGGGACGACGACGCCGGCTGCCCGGTTCCTCCGTACGATCAGGTCGACGACCGGGTCCCCGATGCGGAATACCCCTCCTCGGGCCCGGACGGCGGCAACCAGGGCCTGGACCAGCCGCCGGTTCTCCACCTGGTGCATCCTTTCGAAGAGCAGGCCGCACCGTGTTTCAGGCGACAGCATGGGCTCGAACGCACGTACCTCCTCGCCGGTGAGTTGCTCGACCGGAAGGCCCAGGTCCTGCTGGTGGCGATACCGCTGATCCAGTTCTTCGGTTTCTGCGTCGTCGAAGGCGACCTGCAGGCCTGCTTCGGTCCGGTACTCGATGTCGATGCCGGTTTCCTCAAACAGCGCGGCGGACCAATCGGCGTACTGGTCCAGGCCCGACAGGCACAGGTCAAGATAAGCCCGGTTTACGGGACGGGCGCCCTGCGGCGCAAGCACACCGGCGGCAGCCCAGGAAGCTTCCTTGCCCGGATTGCCCGGATCCACGAGGGTAACGCGTGTTCCGCGGCACAGCAGTTCGTAGGCGATGGACAAGCCGATGACGCCTGCGCCTACAATGACAACGTCCGTTTTCATAGTGTAGGGGCCCGGCAGGTGTCCCAAATCAAAATCTTATGTTGATTTTTATTGCCATCAACATTGACAATATATTAAAACCCGTTTAAGGACTATATGGCCCGACGAGGTATCGCATCGCGTAGTCAGCAGGGCCGGGCCAGGCTCACACGAAGGATTGGCCGGGCTCCACGCACCGCTGGCGCCGCGCGCCGCTGGCTCCACGCGCCGCTGGCGCAACCAGGCGCTATCCTATCTCACCCGGAGCCACAGCACGATGTTCCACCATGGATCGGTAACCGGCGTTGACCAGCTGAAGCGTCTTGAGGTTGTCTCGCCCGTTGGTCTCGGGAAGACGGTCCTGTTCGATGGAAGCCATCAGTTCGCCCATCGGTCCGATGAAGGAGTCGGGTATCCACCGTTCTTCGAAGCGGTGATTGATGGTATTGCTGGCATCGATCTTCCGGCTGGACCAGGCTAACGTGTCGGGCCGGCCGTGAGGATAGTCGTAGAGCAGGCCGAACGTCCCCGCGGCGTATCCTTCCGTCCCGTCAATGCGCAACGTCGCGAAGTTTTCCTCCGTCCAGTTGTTGTGGTTGACGGACACCAGGGCGCTGAAGGTGTCCGAGTACTCGAACACCGTAATCGACCGTGTTTCGCCGGTCGCAACATGCCCGGGATAGGAAGCGCCGGTCGACCAGACGCGCTCGGGGTCTCCGAACAGCGAACGCATGCTGTCGAAGTAATGAATACTGTGGAACATCAGGTCGAGCCCCCCGGCCTCGAGGACCCAGGGCCAGGCCCGCCATTCGGTCAGGATGCTCACGTCGATCACGGCCGAAGCGGGTTCGCCCAGCAACCCGCGGTTCAGCAGCGTCCTGGAAGCCCTTACCGCCTGGTCCCACCGCATCTGCTGGTTCACGGCCAGCTTCACCCCGCGATCCTCCGCGATCTCGACGATCTCAACGGCTTCGGCGTATACGTTTGAAAGCGGTTTCTGGCAGAGCAGATGCTTGCCGGCCGCCGTCGCCTTCAGGACGAGTTCCTTCTGGTGCCAGGGCGGAACGGCGATGTCCACGATGTCCACGGCGGGGTCGGCGAGCAGTGAATCCACGTCAGGAAATACCCTGGGCACCTCGAAATCCCGGGCGGTCCGGTTCGCCTTGTCGACGTCCTTGTCCGTCAAGCCGACCACGTTGAACCCCGCCTTGCGGTAAGCGGGAAGGTGTGCGGCGTTAACGATCCCGCCCGCCCCGATAATGCCGATTCCATAGTCCGTTTTCGTGCCCAGTACGGGGCGGTATTCCAGATCCAGGTTCATCTCGCGTACCTCCTTGCCTGAGGTTCATTGGAAACGCAGTCATTATATCGCCGCGCGGACAGGCCCGACAGAAAAAACGACTAGAATCATCTGGCCCTGAAGCGCCTGCCAGTATATCATGCACAACCACGGTTTCCCGAATCATCACGGATCCGGAACACATAACAATGCCAGAACATCACGAAGCCCTTTCACCACCGCAGGTCTTTTCATGAGCCTGGACAGGCACTTCACAACGGGCGTCCTGCGTCGCAAGCCGTACCTGGCCGCGACCGCGGTCCTGACGGCAGCGGCGGCGGCGATGACGCAGATGCCCCTCGTGGATGACCTCGGGTTCGAGTTCGCCTTCATCACCGCCGCCATTGCCACCTTCGCCACGGGCGTGATGACCGTCCATCTCGTGAATGGCTGGCGAAGGGACGGCCCGCAAGCAGACGGCCCGCGCAACGCCCGCCATTCAGCGCTGCTCGCCCTGCTCTTCGGGCTTTCCCTCTCGACGCTCCTGCTGCCGATGGCCGTGATGTTCGTCAAGAGCTGGATCAGCGGTTTCTGCAACGTGCCCGAAGGGCTCGCCTTCTTCGTGCTGCTTCCCGGCATCAGCGTCCTGTGGTCCACCTCCGTCGCGCTGCTCTGTGCGCTGGCAACGGAGCGAAGACGGCACGCCACGCTCCTTTTTCTCGGCGTCATGTTCCTTTCCATCGGAATCAGTGTCTTTCGCCTGGCCACCCAGCCGCCTGTTTTCGCCTACAACCCCATCATCGGGTATTTTCCAGGGCCGATCTACGACGAAGTGGTGGTGATTACCTCGACGCTGCTAACGGCGCGGACGATCGTGCTCGTCAGCGTCCTGGCGATGGTCGCCGGCCTGTGCGCCTGTTTCGATCCATCGGCCCGGAAGATCCGTCCTTCGCTGTTATTTAAGTTCCGAGGCGGAGGCCCGGCCGGCGGGATATCTCGCGGAGGCCAGGACGGCGGGAGCGCCACGACGGGCATGGCAATGCGGGTGCTGTTCCTGGTTTCGGTGGCCGTGCTGGCGGCGGCCTACGTCTACCGGGCGCCCCTGGGCATCGTGATCGACCGGGCGCATATCCAGCAAACCCTGGGGGGCCATCGTCAGACGGTCCACTTCGACATCTATTACGATTGGAACACCATTTCGGCCTGGAACATCGATCTCATCGCCCGGGATCACGAATATCAGCTCGCCCGGGTCATAGACTACCTGGAGGTGCCGCCTCCATCGACGCGCATCGCCTCGTATATCTACGCGTCCGCGGACCAGAAGAAAAGGCTCATGGGCGCCCGGCACACGTCCATCGAACGACCGGGATCCGATGAAATGCATCTCAACAACGCGTCGTTTCCCCATCCCGTGCTCAAACATGAGCTGGTGCATGTCGTGTCCGCCGCTTTCGGGAACGCGCTGTATGGCGGCAGCTACTGGATAGGGTTCCACGAAGGCCTGGCCGAGGCGGTGGACTGGCAGGACGCCCCCATGAACCCGCACGAGTGGAGCCGCGCCATGCGTGAACTCGGCTATGCGCCGCCCATGGAGAACCTGCTGAGCATGACGGGCTTCTGGACGGCCGCGTCCTCGCGCAGTTACACGCTCTGCGGGTCCTTCGTTCGCTTCCTGATCGAACGCTATGGCCTCCCTGCATTCAAGAAGGCCTTTCCGGAAGGCGCCGTGGAGGAAGCTTACGGCCGGACCACGGTGGAACTGATCGCCGAATGGGAGGCGTTCGTGGACGGCATTCAATTGCGGGAAGACCAGCTCCGCATCGCCCGACAGCGGTTTATCCGTCCCTCTATTTTCAGACTGCACTGTCCCCACGAGGTGGCGGCGCTGAACGACCGGGCCTGGCAGGCCTACAATGCGCGCCGGTATAGAGCCGCCGTGCGCGATTTCGACCGCGTGCTCGAACTGGAGCCGGAGAACCCATCGGCCCTGAGGGGTTTGCTGTGGGGGACCTACAGGCTGGCGGACTACGACCGGACCGAGTCGGTCGCCCTGCTGATCGAGCGGCCGGACCAGACCGTCGGGCTGCTGGCGGACGCCCAGTTGGTCCGCGGAGATACGGCCTGGAAGACGGGAAGGATCGACGATGCCAGGCGCAGCTACGAAGAAGTCGTGAACCTGCAAGCGTCGGCAGACATGTCGCGCGCCGCGTCCATCCGGATGGACGTGCTCGACAGGGAGCCGATCCGGGATACGATCATGACCTACCTGACCGCCGTGACCGGCCATTGGCGCCTGGTCCTGTCCGTCCGGGACACGGGCGATCTGGCGCCTGACTACGGTGCGAGCTACTATCTGCTGGGTCGCTGGCTGTTCCGCTCCGGATCTTATGAACAGGCGCTTAAGTATCTGTCGAAAGCGTATGCACTCGGACTCCCGGGCGAGGTCGTGCGACAGGAAAGTCTGCGTCTGGAAGCCATGGCACACTTCTATCTGAAGCGGTATGAACAGGCGGCCGAGACTTTTGGTCGCCTGGCGACGGTGGCCGGCTCGGGCGGCGCGGCCAGGACGGCGGAAGCCTGGATAGACCGTTGCCGGTGGTATCAGCAGAACGGATCGGACGGTCCCACCAGCCAGGCAAGCCGGGTAAGGTAGGGCGCGGGCCGCCACCGGGCGCGTGGAGCAAGGCAGGTCCCCCGGCGTCGATGAATATCACTTACCTGCCAATGGCGGCTATCGGGTCCCGGGCGGCGGTTGTCGTGCTACAGCATCGATGACTACCACCCCGATATGGACTGGTTCAGGATCTCGTCGGCCATTTTCTCGATGGCGGTCGTGAGTGCCGGCTCGCGATCGGAATCCGTACCGGTATCGATCGCGTAGTCACCGAAGGTACGCAACTGCCTTTCCTCCCAGATCACTTCCTTTTTGTCCACGGATTCAAAACGGACGTCCACGACGATCCACAGGCGGACTTCCCGGGCCAGCGTTCCCTCGGAGAACGCCACGGACTCCTCTTGCAAATCGGTGATCACGCCGATGATCGCCGCGTCCGCCTGCCGCAGATCCACGATCCTGAATTCACCGTTGGTGAGAAACCGTTCGATCACCTCGTCCGTCAGCGTCTCCTGAATGCCGGTCTCCACGGTGGTGTTGTCAAACAGTGGTATGACGATGTTTCGAATGTCTCCGGCGCGCGATCCCTGCGAAGTGGAGTAGTAGCACGCCGTAACCACCATGCAGGCGGAAAGCAACGGGATCAGGAAGACGGCGGGGCTTAGGCTGGGTTTCGGAATCATCATGTCCTTCTCCACGCGTTCACCGCGTGTTCGGTGGTTCGCGCGGCGCATTGGTACGCACATTCAGTTATACACGCGGTCCAGCTCGATGCCGCGGTAGTAGTGTTTCAGGATCCGTTCGTACTTGTATCCCTGGCCGGCCATCCCGATGGCGCCCATCTGGCACATGCCGATGCCATGGCCATAGCCGCCGCCCTCGGCCACGATGGAATTCTGCCTGAACTTCAAATCGAACTTCGTGCTGCGGAGCATCGGCTGGCCCCGGACAGGCCGGCGCAATGCGGAACGTATCTGCCCGCTTCGCAGTGTCGTCGTCCCGTGATTCGATTTGATCTCGAGCAGTTGAACGCGCCCGGTCGGAGATCGGCTTTTTATGGACATACCGCGAAGAGAAAACTCACCCCGCTTGCGTGGGTCCAGGCCGGAAAGCCTCGTCTCCAGGATGTTCTCCAGCGTATCCTTGTTCCATTCCACGCGCCATGTATAGACCGGCGAATGACTGCAAAAGTCGCCGCTTCCGCGGTCCCGGTCTTGCACGGAGCGCAGGTACGGAATGGGATTGCCCCCCCAGGCGTCCTCGATGGATTCGGTTTCGCCCGCGCAGGTCGAGGAGTACTGGGCGGCGATCGGTTTGCCTTCGTAGGTAGCGATCATGCCGCGGGTCTCCGAAATCGCCCGGTCGGCGAGGGGCCATTCCGCGCTGTAGCCGTGGTATACCTGGTCGGCCACGGTACCGTACAGATCGAATCCCAGGGCCTTGCGTCTGCCCAGGTTCGCCACCGTGTACGTCCGGGCCGCAATGGCCTGGGCCTTCAGCGCCTCGATGCGGTCTTCCTTGAGCTTGCCGATCTCCGGGGGGACGACCCCGCGCAGGTAGTTCTCCACGTCGAGGATGTTCACGACGGTCAACTTGCCGGTCTTGTTTGACACCACCTCCATCGATCCGCGGTACTCCCGGTCCGCGGCTTTGAGACGTCCTTCCCGCGCGAGCGGGTTCACCTGGATCGGACCGGTATACAGTCCCTGGGCCGCGCCGCCTGGTGCGGACACGTCGATCCACGCGCCTTTCGCCTGCATTCTCCAGATCTGCCCGGAAGAGGATGTGCCGATCACTTCGCCGCTGGCCCGGTCGACGACGCGGAAGCGGCCTGTTCCGGTCAGGCTAGCCGAGTTCCGGTTTACCAGCAAGCCGATCCGGATCATCGGAAGCTGGCCGGGTTTGTACGCCCCCGTTGTCGGCGCGGTCTCGGAAGGGGCCGGCCGCGCGGTGCGATCGGACGGAAGCGGCCTGCCGGCGCATCCCAGGATCACCAGGGACAATAGAAGCACCGGCCACCATGCGGACTGTACGCGGACCGGCACGTGGTCAGGCATGGCGCCGGCCGGGATCCGGTTTTCGGTGTTCCACATGATTGACGTGCCGAAGCGCATCACGAACTTCCCTTTACGTGCTGCATCTGCGTGCCGCATCAACCGGGCAGGCAAATCTTGCCCAGCACCGCGGGCCGGTCCGCGCCCGTGGCTCCTGGAAGACTGCCCGGCCTGCCCCGGACCGTCCGGTCGGCGAGTACCGCGAACGCCACGGCCTCCTTGGCGTCCGAAGACAGGCCGTGATCATCCGATGTGGATACCTCGGCAGGCGCCAGCACCCGGGCGAGTCGCTCGAGCAGAAAACCGTTTCTGGCGCCGCCGCCGCTCACGATCAATTCGTCCAGCCGCGTGACGACGGGAATGACGAACCGTCGACAGGCGTCCTCAATGGAACGAACGGTGATTTCCGTGGCGGTCGCAAGCATATCCTCGCTACTGAGCCCGGCCTCCCGCCCCGCGCGGACCAGATCCGACGCGCACCGGTCTCCGAAAAGTTCCCGGCCCGTGGACTTGGGCGGAGGCCGCTCGAAGTAAGGCATGACCAGCGCGTCCGCCACCAGGTTTTCGGCGGGCCTGCCGCGCCTTGCGGCCGCGCCATCCGCATCCATGTCGCGTCCCAGTTCCGCGCGGGCGACGGCATCGATCAGCATGTTGGCCGGGCCCGTATCGAAAGCCAGCACGTCATCGGGTTTCGGGTCCACGGGCAGCACCGTGAGATTCGCGATTCCCCCCAGATTCAGGAGTGCCCGGACCTTTTCGGGATGCCCGAAGAGCAGGTAGTCCACATAGGGTACAAGCGGAGCGCCCTGTCCGCCCCGGGCCACGTCCGCCGCCCGGAAGTCGCCAACCGTCACCACGCCGGTCCGCTGGGCGATCACCGAAGGATCGCCGATCTGCAGCGTCGCCCCGGTTTCCACGCCGAATCTGTTTTTCCGATCGGGGAGATGCTGGACAGTCTGGCCGTGGGAACCGATGAGATCGATCTCCTCCATGGACAGTCCGGCGGAATCCGCAACGACGAAAGCCGCGCTGGCAAAGAGTTCCCCCAGCTCGAAATGCAGCCGGCTCAACTCGTCGGTCCTGCCGGTCTTCGAATCGGAGACTTCCATCAGCCGATTGCGCAGGCCGGGTGGAAAGGCCACCGTGTCGAAGCCCAAAACGTCCAGGGAAAGCCCGTCGTCTTTTTCGCCCAGCAGTATCACAGCCGCGTCGATCCCATCGGCGGACGTTCCCGACATCAGCCCGATGATCCGGCGGTCATGTGTGGTCTGGAATCCCGATAACACGACAGCGCTGCCTCGCACGACTGGTTGTGCTACTTGCCACCAGGTCATCTCGGTCGCCGAAATCGCTGCTGGAATATGACTCGCCGACCTCCGGTTGTCAAGACGGTTGGCGCGGCCCCCGGCGGCTGTTGGCGCGACCCTCGCGGCTGTTGGGCATTGTCACGGCACTCGAAAATCGTTGCGTAAACGCGCCTGGATTCTATTATATCGAATATATCAACAAACCGTACAACCCGGGGGTAATGTGGTCCGCCTGGCTGCGTGGCCGGTTGGTCCGGCTGGTCTTGACCGGCAAGACTGGACTTGAACGGCACGGCTGGTCCGTCTGACTGGTCCTGTTGACTGCGCATCCGAATGGTCCGTCAGGCCTTGACTGGCACAGTTAATCCGCCCGGACCGGGACGGGACCATCCCTATTCACCAAGTAAAGCGAGGATACTCATGAGGACATCGACCTGGATCCGGTGGGTCGTTATTGCAGCCGTTGGCATTTCGATGACACTGATGAACAGTCCTGCCGCGGCCCAGAACCACGCGCCGAATCCGTATACCACCGTAGAAGGCATATGGGGCAAGCTGGAAGGGGACAGGACCTGGGGCTCCACGAGCGCGGTCTTCCCGGCCCAGGACGGCAGCGGGAACATCTGGGTCGCGGAACGATGCGGCCAGAACTCCTGCGTCGGCAGAGAGGACGTGCCGCCGATCCTGCTTTTCGACAGTGACGGCAACCTGCTAAAAAGCTTCGGCGCGGGCATGTTCGTCTGGCCCCACGGCATCTTCGTCGACTCGGAGAACAACGTCTGGGTGACGGACGCCCGGGGCGGTGTGGGTATCGGCCACCAGGTCCACAAGTTCAGCGAGGACGGGGAGTTGCTGATGAGCCTGGGCATCGCCGGAGTCGCGGGCGAAGGGGACGGCATCTTCAACCAGCCCTCCGACGTCCTGGTGGCGCCTGACGGCAGCATTTTCGTGGCGGACGGTCACGGGTCCCGCGGAAACAACCGCATCGTCAAGCTGGCGCCGAACGGATCGTTCATCAAGGCCTGGGGTGAGACGGGACAGGCTGCCGGCCAGTTCCGGGATCCCCATGCTTTGGCCATGGACTCCCAGGGCCGGCTTTACGTCGGTGACCGGGGCAACGCCCGGCTCCAGATCTTCGACCAGGAAGGCGAATACATCGCCACCTGGACCCAGTTCGGACGGCCGAGCGGCCTTTTCATCGATGCAAACGACGTGCTCTACAGCGCCGACTCCGAGTCGAACGCGACCTGGGGGGCCAACCCGGGCTGGAAGCGGGGCATCCGCATCGGCAGCATCCGGGACGGCGGCTTTATATCGGCCTTCATCCCCGATCCCGTGGTGGACGCCGATAACGCCGGAACAACCGGCGCGGAAGGCGTCGCCGTGGATGCCATGGGCAACGTGTACGGCGCGGAGGTCGGGCCCCGCATGTTGAGGAAGTACGTCATCACCGGGGAATAGTTGATCGGCAGGACGATCGTCGAATGGTCTGACCGAACTGGCCCGATCTAAACCAAAAAGGCGCGGTAAGTGGACCGGTACAGATTCCACGGACCGCGCCTTTTGCTGTTCCATTGAGCAGAAATCGATTGACGATCGATTGACCTCGGGGAGCTCGCTCACGAGCGATTCTCGACACCCGACAGTGCATTTTCGAAATGTTGGATGGCACGCTCGAATTTCTCGAGGCAACCTGGATTGCAGAACCCCACAACATGTCCGTCAAATTCAGTCAGTGAATCGCCCTGTACCGGCTTGCCGGACCAGGGACAGGTCTCATTGATGCAGTCGGCGATGTCGAGCACGGGCATTGTCATTCCTCCTCGTACAGCGCTTCGCCGCGGCTCAGCCGCAGCGCGATCTGCGCGGTCTGGTTGAGCGCCCGCTGCGTGGGGGCGTGGGCGGCGAGATACCGGGCCGTGGCGATCAGCATGTGGTCGGCCTCGGCGCGTCCCTTCAGTTCCTCGTATTGCCGGATGCCGGCCTCGAGCATCTGGAAGCTGTGGAACTCGGCATCCTCCCGTAACAGCGAGATCGCCAGCGTGCGGAACAGCCGGTCCACGGGGTGCCCGTCGGCCAGGTAACGATAGACCAGCCTGGCGGCCGGCTCCACCTGCTGCTGCGTGTCCAGTTCGGTCAGAAACGCGTCGAGTATCTCGTCGGTCTCACCGGCGAGATCGGCCGTGGCCCGGTCGCCCGGCAACCGCGCGGGCGGCACGTTGAGGAAACGGTCCAGGTACACGGCCATGGCGCCGTGGAAGACGCCGCGGACCAGTTCCGGCGAACCCGTCCGCTTCAGGGCCTGGTGCAGGGCGTTCGCATACGTGAAGGTGTGCAGCACCGTGATCCAGTCGTTGAACTCGTTCTGGGTGTGGAACCGGGCGATGCACAGCGCGGCGGCATAGGTGACCGCCTGGCTGAGCTGCAGCGGCGTCATGCCGTCTCGAAGCCGGGCCAGCATGGCGTCCACCGTGGCCTGGGGATCGTCCCCGAGGATCACTTCAGCCAGCTCACCGGGGCCGTCCCACGCATAGCCATTGGACGTCGATGCCAGCGCGCCGGGCAGCTCGGCATTCGCCCCTCGAAGAATGGCGGCCAGGTCGACGGGATGGCGCCAGGCGTTTCGCTCCTCGCTGCGCGCCGCGGCGCAAAGCTGACCGACCGTGCTGGGCAGCACTTCATCGGCGTGTTCCCAGCCGATGTGGTCCAGCAGTTCCGTGGACTTGTTGATGAAATCCGCGACGTGACCGCCGTCCAGGAACACGTGGTCCGTGGCGGCGCTCGTCATCATGTCCACCAGCAGCGCGGGTTCGCAGTCCATGGACACGGCCGTGAGCAGGCACCGCGTAGCGCCTTCGGTGTCGCGCACCTCGACGAAACGGCGGAACCAGCGCTTCAGCTGTTCGAAGGACAGGTTCTCCGTATCCAGGGGTTGAAGGTCGAACCGCGGCGGCTGTCCGTTGCTGTCCCGGGCGACGTGCGTCAATCCCTGGTAGAGCGGGAGGATCTGCTCGTCTCTGGGCAGATAGCCGCACAGGTTCGTCATCGCGGTCAGAATGGTCAGGCCGGGGCCCCATCCGGACGACCGGTACCGTACGCCGTACCGGCCGCCGGTCGCGGCGATATCCTTGTAGGACACCCCCGATTTCAGCAGGGCGATCACGGCCTTGGCGTTGACCAGCGAGATGTTCTGCTCCAGGCCTTCCCTCAGGCGGTTGCGCCAGTACTCCGCGTCGCCCGACTGGTCCCGCGACCCCGAAACCCATACATCCCCGTTCCGGGTCTCGACCGCGTACACCGGCACGTCGTCCGCGAAGAGATCGAAGGTGCAGCCGCTCTCCAGGTCGAAGTCCGCGTGGTGCCAGTGGCAGGTCAGAATGCCGTCCTTGATCGTGCCGCGGTGCAACGGAAAGCCCATGTGGGGACATCGGTTGTCCACGGCGTGCACCTGCCCGTCGTCGTGGTGGAACACGGCGATCGGACCGTCGTTGCCGTTGACGACCATGCTCCCCTTCTCCTTCAGTTCGTCCACCGATGCGACCCGGATCGGGTCGCGCAAGGCTGTCCTCGGGGTGCCATTCATGGTATTTCTCCTCAGGCTGCAATGTGATGACCGTGCAGTGTATCTGAATGGAATATACGTCTTACCATTCAATATAGGCACTCCAAACCAATAAATCAATAATATTATGTATATAATTTATTATTTTTTTATTGTTCCATATTTGAGAAAGCACGTTACATTTAAATAGAGATGCACGCGAAACAGGCATCGGATCTGCATTGGACAACCAGGCGCTTCGTTTTCGGAGAATGAACATGGCACACACTGAAGGCACCACCCGCCGTCAGATCCTGGAATTGCTCAAACGCAAGGGCGAAATGACTGCCGGTCAACTCGCCAGGGAGATCGGGATCACTTCGATGGGCGTACGCCAGCACCTCAGCGGTCTGGAGCGCGACGACTTGGTCGAGACGCGGGTCGTGCGGCAGGACAGGGGAAGGCCCGCCCACTATTTCGTCCTGACGGATGCTGCGGAGCGCCTGTTCCCGGTACGGTACGGCCAGCTCGCGGTTGAACTGCTCGAGCAGATCGCCGAAACCGACGGACCGGAGAAGGTCGACAGCCTTTTCACCTCGCGCACGGAGCGGCTTGAAGCGGAATACAAACTTCAGATGTCCGGGCAGCCGGTCTCGGAACAGGTGCGCGTTCTCGCTGAAATCCGGGACCAGGAGGGATACATGGCCGAATCCCACGCGGACGGCGATGAATACATCCTGGTGGAACACCACTGTCCGATCTACGAAATAGCGCGCCGTTTCCCGAAGGTCTGCCAGTTCGAACAGGAATTGTTCGAACGTACGCTCGATGCCGGGGTGCACAGGGACGAGCACAAGATAGCTGGAGACGACCGCTGCCGCTATCTGGTACGGAAACGCGACTAGAGTACCACGGCCAGTATCTGGTACGGAAACAAGACTGACGGCCACCTCACGGCCTGCCTGAACTCGGGACAATTTCCATGAACAAACCACGCATCTGGTACCTGCCGACACCGTCCCACACCGCCGGGGTTTTCAAGGATGAGACTTACCGACGGTTACTGGCCGGCTTCGACGTGGTGGAGAACAGGATGGACCGCGCGTTGACCGCTGGCGAGGTGGAGGAAGGCATAGCCGGTTTCGATGGACTGGTCACCGGATGGGGTGTCATGCCTTTGAGCGCAACAGCCTTGGAGCGGGCGGACAGGTTGAAGATCGTCGTCCACTCCGCCGGCTCGGTCAAGTACCTGTTCACTTCGGAGATGGTCACCAGCCAACTGTTGCCCAGGGGAATACGCGTCGTCAGCGCGCGGGGCGCCATCGCCCTCAACGTGGCGGAACACGCGGTCGGCGCCTTGATCATGATGAGCCGCAGGTGGGTCCATGACGCCCTCAATATCCGTAACAGGGGCATGTGGCGGGATCCGGACAAGAACTGGTCGAACCAGTTCCTGCGCGGCGCCACGGTGGGGATCGTCAGCGCCAGCATGGTGGGACGGGAGGTGATCCGGCTGCTCCGGCCCTTTAACGTCCGCACGCTCGTCTACGACCCCTGCCTGAGCGATTGGGACGCCGGCCGCATGAACGTGGAAAGGGTAGACCTGAACACGCTCTTCGAGTCGTCGGACATGGTGACTGTCCACGCGCCGTCCATCCCGGAGACGGACCGCATGATCGGCGCGGAGCAACTGCGGCTATTGAGGGACGACGGCGTCCTGGTCAACACCTCGCGGGGCTCCGTCCTGGACCACGATGCGCTTTACGAAGAAGCGAAGACGGGCAGGATCCAGGTCCAGCTGGACGTGACCACGCCCGAACCCCTGCCGCCCGACCACCGATTGCGCGCGCTCCCTAACGTCGTCATCACGCCTCACAGCTCAGGCACCGGTGCTTACGGCCACCTCGAGATCGGCGAGATCACGCTGGCCGCGCTGGAACACTTCTTCTCGGGACGGGAACCGGTACCGGGGGAGGTGGACCTGGAAAAATGGGCGCAGATCGCGTAGGTGGGAGTGACAGGTTGCCGCCCGGTACTAGACCCGCCGCCGCGCCGCCCTCACCGTATTCTCCATCAACATGGCCACGGTCATGGGACCGACGCCTCCGATACGTGGCGTGATCCATCCGGCGACCTCGGCCACGTCCTCCTCCACGTCGCTGAGGAGCTTCTTGCCCTTCCGGGTGATCCCCGCGGCCACGACGGCTGCGCCTGGTTTCACGATGTCCTTCGTGATCAGTCCGGGCGAGCCCGCGGCGGCGACGATGACATCGGCTTCGCGCAGGTGAGCGGCCATGTCGGGCACGGCCGAATGCAGAACGGTGACCGCCGCGTTGCAGTGGGGTCTTTTCAACGACAGCAGCAGCGCCAGCGGCCGGCCGATGGTCAGTCCGCGGCCCACGATCGCCACGTTCTTGCCTTCGATGGGCACGCCGTAATGGACCAGCAGGGCGAGGATGCCGTTGGGCGTGCAGGGCAGGGGCCCCGGCTTGCCGATCACCAGCAGGCCCAGGTTGATGGGATTGAGCCCGTCCGCGTCCTTGTCGGGCGCCACGGAGAGCAGCGCTTCGTCCTCGTCGAGTCCATCCGGCAGCGGGATCTGCACCAGGATCGCGTCGACCTCCGGATCTTCGTTCATGCGGCCGATGGTCTGCAGCAATTCCCCCTGCGAAGTGGATGCGGGCAGGTGGGTATGGATGGAACGGATGCCGATTTCCTCGCACGCCCGGTGCTTCATGGAGATGTAGGTCGCGCTGGGCCCGTCGTCTCCGACCAGGATCGTCGCCAGCCCAGGCGTGATCCCCCGCTCCCGCATTTCGGCCGCTTCATTCGCGAGCCTGGCCTGCATCTCGTCGGCCAGCTTGCGGCCGCTCATGATGACAGGGCCATTGCCGGGACTCATTGGCTTACCTCATATGTTACAATCCGAATTCGAGATCGCCCTTCGACTGGCTGAATCCCGGTTCAGATGGACCGCAGCAGCCAGGAGCGCGAACCTTACTCAATCCCAGCCGCCTTCTTCGCCACATCCATGCACCGCAGCAGGTCGTAACCCCGGAAGATCGTGATCTTCTGCGCCTCGAGCGAACCCTCGGCATGGATGGCCAGCAGCTCGTGATAGCCGCCGAAATCCGAAGCCGTGAGGTCGCGGATGAGATTGATGGCCTTCATCCGGTCCATGGTCGGCACGCCCCTACGGCCGCCCAGATAACGCTCCAGGTCGCCCTTCGTCTCTTCGTTGTGCCAGTCCGCTTCCGAAGGGCCCGTGACCAGCAGGGCCCCGGCGATGTCCTGTACGTCCCGCACGGCTTCGTGGTAGTTGTTGGCGAAATGATACTTGGCGATGTTGGTCGTGAGCGTGTCCGGAACCGCGATACCGTCCACCACCTTGCAGTCCATGGCGGCCGCGCGGGTCAGGGCGCGGACCGTCTCCGTGTAGGTGATGAGCCGCGTGGCCTTGTCGCGGATGTGGCTGGCCTTCTCCACCCCGTTGTACACGGCGATCAGCGAGGCCGCGCCGATGAAGAGGTCGAGGAGCGGCGGCTTGTAGGACACGGCCGTGAACCGGTGGAACTCCACGAAGGCATTCGCCAGCACCCCGGCGAAGTCCCACTCGCCGGCCAGGAAGACGCGCTCGTTCGGGACGAACACGTCGTCGAACACGGTCAGCGTTTCCACCAGGTGGTGCTTCGAACTGACGGGGTGGTGATAGGTGCTCTCGCCCGAGAACCCGAAGGGGCTGGCGATGAGCCGCACGCCCGGCGTGTTGACGGGCACGGCGAAGGCCACGGCGTAGTCCCGGTCTTCTTCCGAGATGGCCCGGGTGGGCAGCACCACCACTTCGTCCACAAAGGCGGTTCCCGTGGTATGGGCCTTGGCGCCCCTGACGACGATGCCGTCGGGACGGCGCTCCACGATGCGCACGTAGTAATCGGGATGGGTCTGCTGGGAAGGCAGGCGGCTGCGGTCGCCCTTGGCGTCCGTCTGCGCCACGGCCATGCTCAGGTCGCGGTCGCGGCATTCGGCGTGGTAGTTCTTCACGCGGTCCAGGTACCCGGTGCCGTACTTCTCGTCGATCTGACGCGCGACGAGCCGGAGCGAGAACAGGGCGTCCGTGCCGATTTCCTTGATGAGCAGGACCACGCCGCTGCCCTCGCGGGTGCTCGTCTCGATCATCTCCCGGCGCTTCAGCAGGTCCTCCGTGTTGGCCGGCGGGAGGAAGTAGCGGCTGACGCGCTCACCCGTCTCGGGACACATTGCGGTGAACAGGTCCCGGTGCGCTTCGTCCTCGGCGAGGTGATAGTCCAGCGCCGTGTGCTCGGCGCCCACGCGCAGTTCCGGATGTTCCACGAGGTCCGGCACCCGCTCGCCGCGAAAGTAGATCGTCCTTCCGTCCCGCAATCCTTCCAGGTATTGTTCAGCCGTTCTCAAACCCATTTTCGGTCTCCGGTCAGTTTCATGATTTCAATCAGGCCGCGCTCCATCCTCCGTCGACCATCAACACGGAACCGGTCGTAAAGGATGCCTGGTCGGAAGCCAGATACAGGATGGCTTGTGCCACTTCTTCGGGTGCACCGAAACGGTCCATGGGGTGCTTTTTCTTCAGCCGTTCGTACATGGCGGTATGAGCCTGTACGGATTCCGTCATGGGGGTATCCACCCAGGCCGGCGCTACGGCGTTGACCCGTATCCCGCGATCTGCGAACTCGACGGCCAGGACACGCGTCAACTGGTCGAGTCCCGCCTTGGAGGCGCCATAGGCCGCCGACTTCTTCATACCCGATTGCGCGAGGATCGAACTTACGTTGACGATACTCCCGGCGCTCCGGGAGACCATCCCCGGCAGGACGGCGCGGATGAGCCGGAACGCTCCCGACAAATTGGTCCCGATAATCTGGTCCCAGATTTCGTCTGATGTTCTTTCGGCGTCCATCAATGGACCGGTCCCCGCGTTGTTGACCAGCACGTCGATCTTCCCAAAGGTGGCCGTCGTCTGGTCGACCATCCGCTGGCAATCTTCGGTGATGGCCACATCCCCGGTAACGGCCAAAGCTCGTCCGCCCGTAGCCTCTATGACGGAAACGACTTCATCCAGCGGAGCCTTCCTGCGCCCCGTGACGCAAACGGCCGCGCCTTCCTCGGCAAAGAGTCTCGCCGTAGCGGCCCCGATCCCCGTTCCGCCGCCCGTAATGAGCGCGACGCGACCTTCCAGTTTCAATGCCGGCTCTCCCGGAGTGTGTGCTCGGTCATTGCGCCCTCGGCCAGTGCGCCGTCGATCAGCTCGCCGCCGGTCAGCGCACCTTCTCCGAAGATTACGGGGAAGGTCTCTCCCGTCTTGACCGCCCGCGTGGACGCGTCCATGTACGCGATGCTGAATGCCCGGCGGGGCTTGCCGGTGGAATTGCGGGCCGACCGGTGCAGGAGCAGGTTGTTCAGCAAAATGGCCTCGCCCGCCTCGGCTTCCATGTAGATACAGTCTTCATCGCGTGCGTATCTGGCCTGGTCCTCCTCCGTTGGGAAGTGCATCTCGTTGATCACGCCGTGCTTGTGGCTGCCGGGCACGACCTGCATGCAGCCGTTTTCCACCGTCGCCGAATCAAGGGCGGTCCAGATGGTCGTCTCCGGATTCGCATCCAGCCCCCACCCGATGCCGACGTCCTGGTGCCAGGGGAGATGGGTGCCGTGCTCGGCCGGTTTGTTCATGAACATGGCCCGGAAGATGGAGACGTTCGGACCGATCAGGGCCTCCGTGACCTCCCGGAAAAACGGATGCTGCATGTATCCAAGATACAGTGGATCCAGCTGCAGATCGTCGATGCGCCGGTAAGCGAGCGTCTCCTCGCTTTCCTCGAACGTTCGTGTCGGCAGTTGACCGTACTCGCCCGTGTCCGTGTCGCGCTGCATGGGCATGCCTTCGTAGCGGACCTTGCCCAGCATGATGTCGTCGATGCGGTCGCGCATGGCCCGCAGGTGTTCGTCGGAACCCACCCGGCCCAGGCGCAGGTAGCCTTCCTCGGCAAACCGGGCCAGCTCGCTCATGCCGAAATTATGTATGGCCATTTGGAACCTCTGCTTTCTGTCGATAAAGGAGTTCAGCAACCGTATGACGCACGATATACTCATGTCAAGCGATATTCCGAATGCCTTTGACACAAGTTACTGTGCTATTACGCTTTACCTAAAATGGCGACGTTAGGCGGTGTGCAGATCACGCAGCTGAGGACGGAGAAGACCATGACGGAACAGGACGTTCGGAACTGGCTCGACGAATATGGCCGTGCCTGGGTCGATAGCGACCCGGACCAGGTGGTGACGCTGTTTGCCGAGACGGCTACTTATCGTGAAACGCCTTTTGATGAACCAATGAGAGGACGGCACGAAATTCGGGCTTATTGGCAGAAATACGCGGTGGAAACACACGAGGACATCGAGTTCGAATCGCAGGTCTGGGCGGTCAGGAACGATACCGCGATTGCCGGCTGGCAAGCCCGTTACACTCTGCAGGCCACCGGAGCGAGGGTCAGCCTCGACGGGACGTTCAGACTCGTGTTTTCAAGCGAAACGGGCGCTCTTCAGTGTACCATCCTCGAAGAGTGGTGGCACAGAAAAGAAATGTAATCCTGTAGATTCCGATCGCCCCTGGTTAGTCTCTACAACACCCCGGCCACGCGGAAGAAGTTCTCCAGGATCTTCCGGCCGTGGGGATAGACATCGACGTAGTATTCCGGGTGGAACTGCGTGCCGTACAGGGGCCGCTCCCGGTGTTTGATCGCCTGGATCCGGCAGTTTTCGTTCGAGGCGATGAGGTCGAAATCCGGGGGCACGGTCTTCATCTCCGCGTAGTGCGACTGCCGGACGACCACCGGGTCGGGCAGCTCGTCGAACAACGGATCGGCCTTCAACGGACGCACCGGGTAGAAACCCTCTTCGCAAAAATAGCCGAGCGCATCGGGATTGGGATCGAGCACGTCGGGTTCGCCGGGCCGCAGCGGCCGCATCATCTCGTCTTCGAGTTTCGTCAGGTTGCGAAAGCCGTCGTTGAACATGAACCCCATGAGCTGGTGGCTGGCGCACAGTCCCATGGTGGGCACGTCCGCCATCGCGTTCAGCGTATCCTCGAAGCCGTAGAACGTCTCCGGGTTGAAATGCTGGAAGAAGGTCCCGCAACCGCTGAGCAGCATGGCGCAAGGCTTCAGAGGCTCGACGATCTCCGGCGTCATCTGCTCCTGGTGCAGCATCAGGCACGGCTGCCCGGAGATTTCCTCCAGCCGCCGCTTCAGCCGGAAATCCCGACCGTCCCTGTTGTAGGATTCCAGCGTCCCGATGCGAATCCAGATGATCAAGTAGTCATCCGTCCTGTATGGAAACCACACACGCACATTTCAACGAGAGTCAACCTTCTACCCCTTGGCGTCTTCCTCTTTTGTTGACTCGAGATACCCGATCAGCCCTTCATTGACTTTAAGGAGATGTATCGGGATGAGGTAGACCGTTCTCTCCGTTCAGCCTTGAAGGTATCTTGGCAACCAATTGCCTTTTGCAAGGCGTTCCATAAAGGAGGTGCCTCGAATCTCGACACAGCCGACCAGGGCTTGTCAGGATCGCGCAACGCATCTTTTAGAGGGTGCCACGGCATGCCAATCTCCGTCATGGGGTTATTTCTTGAGAATCTTCAAAATCCGATCCAGTGTTTCCCCTGTATGGACTAACGATTCTGAGTTAGCGGATGCAATTTCACTAACAAGATCAAGTTTCTCTTTGATCCCTTCCAAGTTGGTTTTCTGGTCCGCCACGTTGGTTTTCAGGTCCGCCACGTTGGTCTCGATTCCATCCAATCGGTTGTCAATTTTGAGGATGTGATTCAATATCGAACTCGAAGTATCTTCAAGACTGGATACCCTGCGTTCCAACCTGCTCATTCGACGTTTCATATCGGGAGTATCATCTATTACAGTCATCATCTGGTTCCTTACCTATCCGGGGTGGTTGTTTCGAGGGATTCGTCACAGAACGGGAGCGACCCGTAAGTCGTCGTTTCAACTGTTGTATCCATCAAGCCACCTGGCATGGGTGACTACATGAATCCCAAAACAATCAAGTCACAACGTTGGCAGATTGTCAACGCCGATTTTGTTGGCATCTCGTCAACACTCGTGTATCCCAGCCTTCTCACCTCCTATGCCATCAGATCGGAGTTTCCAGGCCGGTTTGATCTGGGCGCCGAAGGTCCAATGATCACGGGATATCATGGTCATGTCTGACTCCTTCCAAAGTTGATCCAAATAAGCCTACCACCGTTGATCCCACGCTGATATCTTAAGAGTCGCAAATCAGGTTTCCAGTCTCGTAGATAAAACACAAATCAAAACCATCATGTGAAAAGGACCGTCATAATGATCGTCATGGCTACGAACAACGGCGACGTGGGCATCCAGCAGGCGGTGGCCGCGCTCAAGGAAGGCAAGACCGCGGTAGACGCCATCGAGATCGGCATCCGGGAGGTGGAGGTGCACCGTCCCGATCGTAGCGTCGGCCTGCACGGCTATCCGAACATCCTCGGCTATCCCCAGTTGGATGCCCTCATCATGGACGGGCGCACGCGCGACGTGGGGGCCGTAGGCGCGGTTACGGGCTACGACCACCCGATCTCGATCGCCCGCTGCGTCATGGAGAAGTTGATCCACGTCTTCCTGGTGGGTGACGGCGCGGAGCGGTTCGCCAGCGAAATGGGATTCGAGAAGAGCACCTACGTGGACCCCGAGATGCCCGAGATCTATGCGAAGCACGTGCGCGAACAGCTCGGGATCGACGACCCCGAGGAACTCCAGCACACCAAAGAACTGTGGAAGCTGAGCCACCTGGCCGTCGATCCGCAGAAGGCCGGGGGCACGACCAACTTCATCGCGCAGGACGGCAACGGCGACATCTGCGTGGGCGTCAGCACGAGCGGCTGGGGATGGAAGTACCCGGGCCGCCTGGGCGATTCGCCGGTCATCAGCGCGGGCGGATTCGCGGACAACCGTTACGGCGCCGCGGCATGCACGGGCACGGGCGAGCTGGCCATCCGGACCGGCGCGGCCCGGAACGTGGTCACCTACATGAAGATGGGCATGTCGCTCGAAGAGGCCACGGCCGAGGGGCTTCGGGACATGAACGAACTGGACTCCCAACGCGTGGGCGGCGTGCAGATCATCTCCCTGGACGCCAGCGGCGCCCACATGGCGGGAACCACGAGCGACCGGAAAGGCAGCCACGTCTACATGACGGCCGACATGGACGAGCCCGAATTTGTCGAAGGCATCTCGGTGCCGTACGAAGGCGCATAAGGGAATCCGACGAGGCTGACGACGCCGTTCGGGGCCGTTCGAGGTCGGTCAAGGCCGTTCGAGGTCGGTCAAGGCCGTTCGAGGTCGGTCGGAGCCGTTCGGGGCCGTTCGAGGTCTTCGGGCCATCCCATCGCATATAAAATAAACCCGGAGGAGCATCCCGGATGAAGCTGGAGGACGCCAAGGCCCATCTCGACGAACACGGTTACGTCGTGATCAAGGAGGCGTTGACCCCGGAGCAGGCCGGTGCCCTGCGTGATCGCTCGGCCGAGCTGGCCGCAGAAGAAAAAGCCGGAGACGGTGAACACGTCTACTTCGACGGGCACGCGCAGCGGGTGTGGAACCTGGTCAACAAGGGCCGCATCTACGAGGAGATGATCCAACTGCCCCAGGTACTTGCGCTGCAGGAACACCTGCTGGGCGACGACTGCATTCTGAGCAGCTTTACCGTCAATCTCATCGGCCCCGGCGCGCCGGCCGGCGGCCTGCACGTGGACTTTCCGCTGGGCCGTTTCCCGCAACCGCCTCCACCCTTCGCCTTCTGCGCCAACACGATCTACGTGCTCGACGACTTCACGTCGGAGAACGGGGCCACGCGGATCGTTCCGGGCAGCTACAAGCGCGAATACACCCCCGATCCGGAAAAGGAATACGACGACGTCATCCAGCTGGACGCGCGCAGGGGCGATATCGTCATCATCCACGGCGCGACCTGGCACAGCAGCGGCGCCAATCGAACCGGGGAGGAACGGATGATTCTGCTGGGGTTCTTCTGTCGCTCGTTCATGAAGCCGCAGCAAGACCAGTTCAGGCTGGCGAGCCCCGAGGTCGTCGAGCGGGCGACACCAACCTTGAAGCGCCTGCTGGGATTCGAATCGCAGTCGGGCATGCGGACGTAACCCACTGACCTGAACCCACGGACCAGGACCCGCGACCCGAACTGGCTGCCCGTCGTCCAGTTCGCAACTCCTTTTCACCTTCATCACCAAAAGAAAGAACCATCATGTCCGATGCACCATCGCCGAATATCGTCCCCAAGACCTACACCTGCTACCGTACCTGCGGCCCCATCACGATCGATGGAAAGCTGAGCGAACCTTCCTGGATCCGGGCGCCTCGCACGGACCTCTTCGTCGATATCGAGGGGGACCTCAAGCCCATCCCGCGCTTCGGCACGCGCGCCATGATGCTGTGGGACGACGAGTACTTCTACGTGGCGGCCGACATGGAAGAGCCGGACGTCTGGGGCACGCTGACCAAGCGCGATTCCATCATCTGCCACGACAACGACTTCGAGGTGTTCATCGATCCCGACGGCGACACCAACCACTACATGGAGTTCGAGATCAACCCCCTGAACGCCGTGTGGGACCTGTACCTGCCCAAGCCCTACAACAAGGGCGGGAAAGCCGACCACGACTGGGACTTCGAAGGCGTGCGCCACGCCGTCCACATCGACGGCACCGTCAACTGTTCCCACGACGTGGACCGCGGCTGGTCCACCGAAATCGCCTTCCCCTGGACCAGCATGTCCGAGTACGCCGGGGTGGACTGCCCTCCGAAAACCGGGGATTCCTGGCGGGTCAACTTTTCGCGGGTCGAGTGGGAGTTCGAGCGCTACAAGGACGGCTATCTGCGGAAAGAAGGCGTGCCCTGCGACAACTGGGTCTGGTCGCCGCAGGGCGTGATCAACATGCACGTCCCCGAGATGTGGGGGCACGTGGTGTTCTCGGATACGGTCGTGGGAACAGCGGAGATGTAACGGGTAGTCGTCTTGCCCGGTCAGGTTAGTTTCATTACGGTCAAGATGACCCCCATACAGGAAACGACAACGCCGATTGTCCATCGAAATTGCGTATTCGAGTGGGCAAACATGTCCGTTCTCATCCGTTCCATGTCCGTTCTCATCCGTTCCATGTCTGTTCTCAGTACACCCAGATCTTCACGGGTCGCGAAGGCCTTCAGATCTTCACGGGTCGCGAAGGCCTTCAGATCGTCTCGTGTGACGACATGCTCCAGCTTCTCCTCGATCCTGGTCAATCGGATCTTGATGTTGTCCGAACTGTAGTAAAGATCATCTTCGATCCGCCTGATGGATTCCGCGATTTCCCGTGAACTCATCCCGGTATTGCCGGTTGGGCGTTTGCGTTTTTGATCATTCATCGTGTCTATCCTTGAGTTATGTGTTTATGCCTGGAACCATGTAATAATGGAACGCAGCCTTCAGTTTTTAACTGTAAGTGACGATTCATGGCAGAAACCATTTGAACGCCGTAACTGTAATCCCCGCCAGTGCGAGCATGCTACCTATAGTCCACCTGATCATACTGATCTTCATGTTTGTAAGGTCTTCTCGGGTTGCGAATACCTTCAAATCATCACGCGTGGCGAAGGCCTTCAGATCATCACGTGTGACGACATGTTCCAGTTTTTTCTCGATCCGCTTGACGGATGCCGCGGTTCCGCGTCGACCTGACGTTGCATCACCGGTTCGTCGTTTGTTTTTTGTGTGGTTCATTTGCGTCTAGCGATCCTCCCAATGACGGCTGTTGGTTCAGGTTAGCTTCAATACGGTCAAGATGACTCCCATGCAGGAAACGACAACGCCGATTGTCCATCGAAACAACGTATTCGTGTGGGTGATCATTTCCGTTCTCAATCCTGCAAGATCCTCCCGTGTGGCAAATGCCTTCAGATCTTCCTTTGTGGCGTATGCCTTCAGATCATCTCGGGTGGTTACATGCTCCAGTTTTTCCTCGATCCTGGTCAGTCGGATCTTGAAGTTGTCCGAACTGAAATACAGATCATCTTCGATCCGTCTGATGGACGCCTCGATTTCCCGTGAACTCATCCCGGTTTCACCGGGTGGGCGTTTGCTTTTTGGATTGTTCATCGCTCCTGTCCTCTTGTTTATATTGTGACTCCTTGATCATACCTACTTGATCATACCATTTGCATGCGGGACGCGGCCATCGCTCCGGGTTGCTTTTTGCTCTCTGATTCGCTCCTACCGAAGTCCGCCTTCGGGATCGGCGCCGCGAATCCTCCGGATCAACGCCCTTTAATCGTATCAGTAGTAGAGCGTACGAGTGATCTCGTGTTTTACTTTCTTTAATAGCGATTGGCACGGCGGAGATGACGTGTGTGATCATCTCTATGCATCACTAATACGAAATTTACTTACGATTATTTTACTCTTATTTACTAATATATAAAAAATATTTGCGTTTATATGAACATCGTTTTAATTTTTGACGATAGAGGGAAAAAACAACGAATCGTGGACATCCTATGACCGGCGACACCGATTTGAATAACGATACCGAGTTGATTAATGGCACGGATCGGATACCGAACCCGCGTTTACCCGCCCAATGCCCGGGCTGTGGCGCGGCCCTGAAAGTCACCCGCCTGGATTGTACCGAGTGCGATACGGCCGTGATAGGCGGTTTCCACCTTCCTCCGTTAGCCCGGCTTGCCTCGGAGGATCAGGCCTTCGTGCTCTGCTTTCTCCAGACCGGCGGCAATCTCAAGGACATGGCCGAACACTACGGCGTCTCCTACCCCACGCTGCGGAACCGCCTCGATGACCTGGTCGAGCATCTGGATTCGTTGGCGGCGGATCGCCCGGAGGAAGAACTCGACGAAGCAAGCTGATTCTGATGCGCATTCCATAGTAGGACGCCAGCCATGGACGCTTCCCACACCATCGCTTCCCACACACGCAAGACACCAGTCTGGCGCATGTGGCTGTTCAATCCCTTCCACTACCTGGCCGGCGGGCCGGCGCTGGCCTGGGGCCTGGCATGCATCATCTTGACCGCCTGGCTCGGCGGCGCATTCGATTACCGTTACACGGGCACGCTTTCCTTCCAGCTTTCGACGCCGACGCCAATCTGGCTCGCCATAGCGCAAGGCCTTTTGGCGTGGCTAGTTCCCAGCGCCCTGCTCTACCTTGCCGGCCGCGGTCTCAGCCGTAGCCGCGTACGCCCCATCGACGTCTTCGGTACCCAGGCCCTGGCCCGTGCGCCTGGTCTGCTCGTGGCCCTGATCGTGTTGTCCCCGCCCTTTCGCGACTTCACGGACTCTCTGATTGCCCAGGGCGCCTCTCACTTCTCTGTCGCACAGCTAACCGGCCTCATCGCGGTAGGTACGGTGATGGTGTTGCTGCTGGTCTGGATCGTGCTCCTCATGTACCGCGCCTTTTCCGTTTCGTGCCATGTCGCCGGTGGCTGGGCGATTGGTGCATTCATCGCCGCCATCGCCGTGGGCGAGGTGGCCACTGGAGCGACGGGACAGCTCCTGCAGGGCACCGTCGCTCCTCAGCCTGTTGTCAGCATTCCCGTCCAGTCCGATCAACAACATCGGGCCGCGCAGCTGACCACACGGATCCTCCAGGGGTACGAACAGGGCCGCTTTGAAACTCTGAGCTCAGAGGAGGCCACCGAGGGATTTCGCGTGGGTTTCACCGTGGAGGTACAACGTCAGAACCACCAGGCCATTCGACTGATGTTCGGCGCCTTCGAGGGCCTGGACTACGTCGAAACCCGGTACATGGACAGCCAGCCACACCTGCTGATCCACCGCTTCAGAGGCCGGTACGGGGCCGCGTCCCAGCCACCCGAAGTGCGCGTCGTCCTCGACCGGTACGGCAAGCTGGCGGGTCTTTGGATCAAGCCCTGGCAGGACGAAATGCAATGAGCACCTATCGCCACACCCAGTTCGGCACGGTCAATGTCATCATCATTATCGCCATCCTGCCGCTGGTCATTCTGCCCGCGTGGCTGGCCGGAGCGGCACCCCTCGCGTGGATGATATTGATCTTCCTGCTCGGTGTCCTGGCGCTGTTCCACAACCTGACCGTCACGATCGATGGCCAGGACCTCCGCATCAGTTTCGGCATCGGCCTGATCCGGAAGCGGTTCCCCCTGGATCGGATCGAGTCCTGCCAGCCGGTCAGAAACTCCTGGCTTTATGGTTGGGGGATCCGACTAACGCCGCGGGGCTGGCTATACAACGTATCGGGTCTGGAAGCGGTGGAGCTGAAGATGAAGAGCGGCAAGACCTGCCGCATCGGAACGGACGAGCCCGGGGTCCTGGCCGCCGCGCTTGAGGAGGCGCTGGACAGCTCGAGTACAGGAGTAGAGTAAATCCTTGAGTTGTCGAACCTACGATTCTCTTCGGTATCAGAATAGATATATGAGATGCAGGTTGATTGAGGCCTTGGTGACGTTTGTGACAGACCGACTGTGTGAAGACCATGATTCCATATTTAACTCACGCTTGTAGCATTTGCTTGCACGGAGTACCCGAATGAACGTTATTTGATGTAGACGTACGCCAAACAACTCCAAAGGGGCATCCGTGAGCAAAGGACTGGTCAGAACAGTAATCAACCTGGAAGACAAGCAGAAAGCGTGGCTGGACCAACAGGCCGCACTGCGACGTGTATCCAGGGCCTCGTTGATTCGTCAGGCAGTCAGCGAATACCAGGCCAAGGAAAGGCGTGGCTCGGATGTTTCATTGCATGAGGCACTCGAACAGACCGCAGACATCTGGCAATCCGGTGACGGCCTTGAGTACCAGGTGCAAATCCGCAAGGAATGGCTTTGAGTCATGGCGAGATACCTGCTGGACTCGGTTATCGTCATTGACCACTTCAACGGCGTTGATGCAGCGAGGGAGTTCCTGGCCGCTCACGGTCAAGATTGCGTGATATCCGTCATTACCCGCGCAGAGACGCTAGCTGGATTCCCTCCCGAATCTGAACCGTTGGCTCTCGAGCTCCTGGATCAGTTTGCCGCATTGCCAGTTACCATAGAAGTCGCCGATGCCGCCGCAAAGTTGAGACACCACCACGGCATGAAACTTCCGGATGCAATTCAAGCGCCCATTGCAATACAGGAAGGAATGTCCTTGGTCACTCGAAACACGCGAGACTTCAAGGCTGACGGTCCGGTCGCAGTGACGATCCCCTATCAATTACCTCGATAAATCCACAAGTAGAATGATTCCGCAGTGACGCCTACGCCATCGAAGAAGCGCTGGGGAATGCAAGCTGCCATCGCGGAATTGAGGTTGTGGCCGTGCACTCAACTCACCCCACCCCCACCTCAATCCCGATGGGGCAGTGGTCCGAACCCATGACGTCTGGCATGATCCACGCGTCGGAGACTGAGGGCATCAGGTCCGCGGTTACGTAGAAGTAATCGATGCGCCAGCCCACGTTCCGCTTTCTCGCTCCGGACATGAGGTGCCACCAGGTGTAGTTGTCCGGCCCTTCGTCGAATTGCCGGAAGGTATCTACGTAACCCATATCAACGATCTTGTCGATCCACTCGCGCTCCATGGGAAGGAACCCGGAGATCTTCTCGTTGTCCTTAGGACGGGCGAGGTCGATGGCGTTGTGTGCAGTATTCACGTCGCCGCAGATGACCAGCTTTTTGCCGTCCGTGCGGAGCGATTCCCAGTGCGCCAGGATGGCCTCGTAGAAATCCATCTTGTACTGCAGCCGTTGGGCGTTCTGCTTGCCGTTTGGGAAGTACACGTTGAACAGGGTGAAATCGGGATATTCCAGAACCAGAGTCCGACCTTCCGAATCGAATCGCTCCTCGCCAAACCCTTTCGCAACGCTGATGGGTTCGTGGCGCGTGTAGACACCAACGCCGCTGTATCCTTTTTTCTCCGCTTCTGACCAGTAACTCGTATATCCGTCGACATCCGTGATCTTGGCGTCCAGCTGCGACTCCTGGGACTTGGTTTCCTGGATGCACAGGATGTCCGGCGCCTCTTCCTGGAGCCACTCGATAAATCCCTTCTTCGCCACCGCCCTTACCCCGTTCACGTTCCAGCTCAACAGATTCCATGAAGACATGAAGATCACCTTTCCTGGTTGATGCTGTTATTGATTACAAATTCCACACTCACGACATCCGTCCGTTCGATCCGGTCACCTCTCGCACGGTGGCTTCGGATGGGGAAATCGTCGGCCTTGAGGTACTCGCCGGTCTCGCGGACTTCGCGATCCTGCAACGACTCCTGATCGGTCGAATCCTCTCCAGCCCCTTGCTTTAATTCCTCGACCGCCACATCCCCCAAAGTCACCACGATCTCCGGATCGACCTCTGCCGTGAAATCCAGCAACTCCGAATCCCCCGGTACGAGTTCGTAGAGCTGGTTGATCCGGCAGCGGTCCATGGTACAGCGCTTGATGCAGGCGTAGCCTTCGAGATCGCGGTAGGCGACGGTGAAGACGCGGCCCGGTTCCTCCATGGCGCAGTACAGGATATCGAGGTCGACGTACATTTTGTCAAGGGTATTGTGGACGCCCGCGACGCCTCCGGATCGCACGATCACGACGCGGTCGTAGAGGGAGACGTTGAAGAGGGGCTTGCCGCTCTCGATGGTGTAGCCCATGTACCCGGATTCAGTGTCGTAACGGAGCACCAGGTCGCGGGTCGCGGCGTCGCGTTCCTGCACCGGCGTGAAGGGTTTGACCTCCGAACGGCGGGGATGCTCGTCGCGGTAGCCGCGGATGAGCTGCTCCAGGAAATCGATGGCGAAATCCGTGAGGTGATGAAGGTTGTGGAGCACCGTCCTGAGCTGGCTTTCGATCTCCCGCATCTCGGCTTCGGCCCGGTCGATGCCGTAGCGGGTGATGCGGAAGATCGGGATGTCGAGGAGCCGGTCCAGGTCCGCTGTAGTCAGGCTGTCGGCCGTGATGATGTCTTCCACGGCGGCCATGCGCCGCGTCGCGGTCAGTTCGTGGCGGATCGCCGCCAAAAGCGACCGCACCAGGCGACGATGCGCCTCCGGTCCGTGCCCGACCGCGTCCAGGTTCCGGGCGATCATCTCGCGGCTCGGACCGTAGTGTTCGAAGTCCAGGCTGCGGTAGACGGTCGTCAGCAGGCTGCGGGCCGCGTCGCGGATCTCCGCCGGCGCGTCGTTGAGTTCGATCATGCCCCGGTCCACGGCGCGGGCCGTGGTCGAAACGGGACTGTACCGGGCGATTGCCTCGCGCACGGCGGCGTATACACCCTCGATGTTGTCGATGTCCTCGATATCCTTGTATATACGGTTTTCGATGAAGACCTGCTCGAGCCTGCGGGCGCGGAGCCGGGCGCGCAGGTCCCGCTCCTCGATCTTCAGTTCCGCTGCGAGGATCTCCAGCAGCCGGTTCGTACTGTGCCGGATCATGTCCGTCACGGTCATCACGCGGGGATGGCCGTCGCTGATGACCAGCAGGTTGGCGGAGAGGGTGACCTCGCAGGACGTGAAGGCGTACAGTCCCCGCAGGATGTCGTCGATTTCCGCGGTTTCCGTGTCGGGGTCCGTTCGGATCTCGATCTCCACATCGTCCGTGGTGTAGTCGTTCAGTCCGGACACCGCAATGCGCTTCGACCGGGCCGCCTCCTCAATGGATTTCATCAGGCTTTCCGTCGTTTCGCCGAAGGGAAGCGCGCGGACCATGACGACGCCGTCGTCCCGGGGCTCCAGCCGGGCACGTGTATACACGCGCCCGTTTCCGTCCTCGTATTCGCTTACGTCCATGAGCCCGCCTGTGGGGAAATCGGGGTACAGGTGGAAGGGCTCGCCCTTGAGGCAGGACACCTGGGCTTCCATGACCTCGATGGGGTTGTGGGGCAGGATGCGGGTGGACATGCCCACGGCGATGCCTTCGGCGCCGAGGATGAGCGCCACCGGCACCTTGGCCGGGAAGACCACCGGTTCGCGGGCGCGCCCATCGTAGGAGTCCACGTATTCCGTAATCTCCGGGCTGAGCAGCACTTCCCGGGCGAGGGGCGTGAGCCGGCATTCGATGTAGCGCGCGGCTGAAGCCTGGCCGCCCGTAAGCACCGAGCCGAAATTGCCCTGCTTGTCGATGAACAGGTCCTTGTTGGCGAGCGAGACCAGGGCGCCGAAGATGGACTGGTCCCCGTGGGGATGGAACCGCATGGTCTGGCCGACGACGTTGGCCACCTTGTGGTACTTGCCGTCGTCGATCTCGAAGAGGGTATGCAGGATGCGGCGCTGAACGGGCTTCAGGCCGTCGTCGATCTCCGGAATCGCCCGGTTCTTGACGACGTAGGTGGCGTATTCGAGGAAGTAGTGGTCGTATAGGGTTTCGACGTCGGCCAAGATCGGACCCCGGCAGTGGCGGGAACACGTATCGGTTTCCGTACGAATGCAGGCCGGAATCTGCACCGGCGCGCATCAGATTCCGGGGGAATAAAGCAATCGCTGCATTGAACTTATACGTTTCCGGGACGGATTACAATACATTTGTACCGGTGTCATGCGGTAAGGGTTGCCCGCGGGGCCTTTCCCATGCATAATGGACCAGGTTGTGCGTGGCGATCCTGCCACCTGACCCATGAACCTTTCAAACCGGCCAACCACTGGCCGAGACTACTGACCGAGACTACCGACCGGGACCACCGACCGGGACCACCGGACGAGACGAACCAAGGAGCCTTAGTTCCATGCCTTCCCATTGGAAACGAATTGAAGAAGGTATCTACCGATTTCAGGACAGTTGCATCGTCTATGCCGTCGAAGGACCGGAGGGCGTCGTGCTGGTCAACGCAGGCACCGGCGAGGCCGCGGACCACCTCGAAGAGATCGCGGGCGGCAGGCCGGTGACGGTCCTGCTCACCCACCACTTCCGCGACCACACGGACGGCGCCATCAGGCTGCACGAGAAGGGGGCCCGGATCCTCGGCCCGTACTGGGACCAGGAGTATCTCGTCGACCCGGAACAGCACTTCCGCGAACGGCAGCACTGGAACTCCTACGACAACCGGTGGGACCGCTTCTCGCCCGTCCGGCCCGTGCCGGTCGACGGCTGGCTGATGGACTACGAGACGCGCGGGATCGCGGGGCTGTCGTGGGAGGTCGTGCCCACACCCGGCATGACCAATGGCGCGAGCAGCTACGTTGTGAACGTTGGCGGCCGGCGCATCGGATTCGTCGGCGAGGTGATCTGCGGGACCGGGAAGACGACCCGCCTGGCGCCCCTGCAGTACAACTACAATGACTACACGGGTGCGTGGAACCTGTACCACGCCGTCAACCGGCTGCTCGCGGTCGGTGCGGACCGGCTGCTCCCGAGCCTGGGGGACCCGGTGGAGGATCCGGCCGGGGCCATCGCGGCCTTCAAGGCGAACCTGAAGCGCCTCGAGGAGATCCAGCCCGGCGTCGCCGAACCGATGGAGGACTCGGACGAGGACGATATCGAAGAGGTGCTGCCCCACCTGTACCGCTCGAAGTACGCCGGCGCGGAGACCCATTTCGTGCTCAGCGACACGGGCAAGGTCATGTCCATCGACTACGGCTACAACCTGAAGACCGGGTTCCAGCCGGCCAAATCCCACGTATCCAACCGCAGGCCGATCCTCCACGGGATCAGCGGGCTCAGGAAGCGCTTCGGGATCGACCGGATCGACGCGACGCTCGTCTCCCATTTCCACGACGACCACGTCAACGGCATCCCCATGCTCCAGCGTCTGTTCGGGACGGAGGTCCTGGCGGGCGCGCAGTTCAGCGACCTGCTCGAGCACCCGGTGAAGTACGACCGGCCCTGTCTCTGGCACGAGCCGATCCGGGTGGGCCGGCACATCCCCAACGGGACGACCGTCCACTGGGAGAACATCCCCATCACGCTGTATCCCATGTCGGGGCACACCCGGTTCGCCACGTTGATCTGCATGGAGATCGACGGGACCCGCGTGGTCCACACCGGCGACCAGGCCTTCTTCAACACGGAGGGCGGCGTGGGCTACCAGGCCGGTGCGCGCATGTTCACGAACCACGTCTACAAGAACGGGCTCGACCCGGGATGTTATAAAAGGTTCCTGGAAGACCTTCGGCGCTTTGAACCCGATCTGGTCATCACGGGCCATACCCGCCCGTACCGCACGTCACCCGAATGGTATGCCGAGATCGGCCGGGCCGCGGAGGCCTTCGACGACGTGCACACCACCCTCATGCTGCTGGAGGACGACGAAGCCCACTTCGGCGCCGAGTCCCAGGGCGGCAAGCTGGTGCCCTACCGGGCCCACGCGCCCGAAGACGGACCGATCGAGTTCACCGGATGGGTGCTCAACCCCTTCCCCACGGAGCAGCCGGCCCGCCTCCGGCTGGTGGGGCCCGACGGCTGGCAAAGCGAGACGGTGACCTTGTCCCTGGGACCGCGGGAACAGAAGGAGATCCGCCTGGTGCTGCACGTTCCTGAGGGCACGCAATGCCGGCGGCAGCCCGTGGCGCTGAACCTGACCGTGGGCGGGCGGCCCTTCGGGCAGGTGACCGAGGCCCTGGTGACGGTGGGAATGCCGAAGTGGTAGGTCCGGCGCGATGGTGAAGCAGTCGAGACCATCGTCTAAGTTACGTCTTGTATACTCATTGTATCCTCAACAACACGAAAGGAAGGATCCATGATCGGTCAGACCAGCCTGGCGTCGCTGCCCTCGCTGCGCGCTTACGACAGCCGCCGGATTTCCAGCTGGAATACCTCCGGAGAAAACTCCGATTTCTGGCGCATCGAAGCCGGCGAGAAGCGCGTCATCGGCGAGATCGACGAACCGGGATGCATCAAGCACCTGTGGATGACGCTTGGACTGCCGGCGGAGGACTACTGCCGGCGCATCGTACTACGCATGTACTGGGACGGCAGCGCGGAACCGAGCGTGGAGTGCCCCATCGGCGATTTCTTCGGACTCGGCCACGGCATGCGCAAGGATTTCATCACCGCGCCGCTGCAGATGAGCCCGCAGGA